>CALBJU010000457.1 GCA_937893205.1 uncultured Bacteroidota bacterium | reverse complement strand
TCCTTGCGTTCGTTCTTCTCGTGGGTGCGCTCGTTCTTCTCACAGTGAACATGAGACGCCGTCATAGAGACGTTCCGGAGAAGTTCATGCAGGCTCCAATGCAACCAGAAGAGGATCTATCATCTCTCGGCATTCTGGAAATCAAGCCGATCGAAACGGATAACACGAGCTCCGATTTGGAGCTGACCGACTCCGGCGAGGGCGAGAAACAGCTGGAACTGTCGGCCGATTCCGAAAGCCTTGCTCTGGGATCGCCCACGGTGACAATTGAAGTACCCAGCGATTCGATAGATGCACCTGCTCTCGGAAAAGCTCGCACGCGGGCACCCCGTCCACGCATCATGGTATCCGAGGCGTCAACCCCGTCCTATGAAGATGTGCTCATACCTTGCCTGAGTTCTCTTCGGGCTTCCGTGGATGCCTACACCGTGTGTCTTCTCCGGCAGGAAGACACGCCTCTCAGATATCACGTCGAAGTGATGATCAGTCAGAACTCTTACGCGCGCAGCGGCGGATCATACTCCGCCAAAGAGCCGATCCTGTCTGGCCACCGCGCTCTGGTACCCGTGGTATATCCGCGTGTAGGACCGAACGGATTCCCGAAAGCCAAACTCAGGTATTATCACGAGCCAATCAACATCAGGCAAGTCGCGATGATACCGGTTGTGCCCAAGAAGCATGACGACTTGTTTGTGCTCGTGCTCGACACGATGAACGATGACGGTTTGGAAGCCGCGTCGGTGCGGGTTCTGATGGAGCAGTATGCCCGACTCATCACCACAATTCTGGATACGGAGGCAGAAGGCGGCCTGGCCGATCTGGATGCCTCGAGTACTCCCAAGCCTCGTCGTGAGATCATCGCAGACGAGATGGAGCGCGCACGAGCGATGGCGCACCCACTTTCTCTGGCCCTGGTATTTTTAAATCAGGGGGAAGAACTGGCAGGCGACGGATCCACTGACGTTGACAGCCTGGAGAGCGAGTTTTCAGAAAGATTGAAAAACGTTGCCGTCGATGCCAGGGTCGAGCGATTTGGAGAGCTTACTTATGGCATCTTCTATCACGGGTCCAAGGAGGGCGTGGCGAGATGGGCAAGTGGTATTCAGGACGCGTTTCCGAATGAGGATGAATCCCTTGCAGGGGGCGTCAGCGTTGGGGTTGCAGTGATGCAGGAGCGACATTCGGGGGCTGACGAACTCAAATCGGACGCTTCAGCGGCGTTGCTCGAGGCCTTTCAATCGGGCGAGTGTATAATCGTTGAGTAGCGGGACGCGTTTATGCTGTTCGTAACGATTGTGCTCGACGGAGTTGGCATTGGTGAACAACCCGATGCGACGGCGTACGGTGATCATGGCAGTGATACACTGGGTCATGTTCTAGCTGTTGAGAGACCGAACCTCCCCAATCTGGAGCGGATGGGTCTCGGACGAATAAGGCCCCTGGAAGGAGTAACGGCGGTCTCCGATCCTACGGCATCCTTTGGTAAGATGACCGAGCGATCTGCCGGCAAAGACTCCACGATTGGACACTGGGAGCTGGCCGGTCTATGTCTATCCAATCCGTTTCCGACCTATCCGGGTGGATTCCCGGCGGAGGTCATCGATGCATTCTGTGAGCGTGCGGATTACGAACGTGTGCTCGGAAACAGGGCGGAGTCAGGGACTTCGATAATTGATAATTTTGGTCGGGAGCACCTGGAAACGGGCATTCCCATCGTTTACACCTCTGCAGACAGTGTTTTTCAGATTGCGGCTCATGTAGATGTGATCTCAGTCGAAAAGCTTTATGAGCTGTGCCAATTTGTGCGAGACGAAATTTGCGTGGACGCACACGGTGTTGGCCGCGTAATTGCGAGGCCGTTCCAGGGCACGGAAGGCTCGTTCCAGCGACTATCGAATAAACGCAAAGATTTTTCTAGGATGCCCGAGTCACGAACTCTTCAGACAGCGTTGTACGCCAAGGGTATCACGACGGTATCGGTGGGGAAGGTGGCGGATCTCTTTGGTGGAGAAGGATTTGCAAGATCTACCAAGACCACATCCAATTCTGATGGCATCGAAGTGACCATCCGTGAAATCGCGCGAGCACAGGACGAGGATGCAAAAACGTTTATTTGGGTAAACCTGATTGATTTCGATCAGGAATTCGGTCACCGAAACAATGCAGCGGGATTCGCCAATTCGCTGGAGGAGTTCGATCGGGCGCTTCCTGCCATATTGAGTGCACTTCCCAGGGGATCCCGACTGGTGTTGACCGCGGATCATGGGAACGATCCGACAACGCCAAGTACGGATCATAGCCGGGAATACGTCCCACTGTTATATTATGGCAGCGGTGCCAGCGTAGATCTGGGAACGAGAGCAACTTTTGCGGATCATGCTGCGACTGTTGCGGATTATTTTCAGGTCTCGTTTGCCTCAGAAGGCACGAGCTTCGAACCATCATCCATCTAATCCTGAAGGGAAATGACACTCGGAAAAGTTATCGGAACGGTTTGGGCCACCCGAAAAGACGAGCAGCTCACGGGAATGAAATTGCAACTCGTGAGGGAGATCGATGCCGATGGTACGGAAAAATCACGGATGGTAGTTGCGGTCGATAGCGTTGGCGCGGGTGTAGGGGAAATCGTATTGTTCGCTCAAGGCTCAAGTGCCCGACAAACAGAACTGACGAAGAATAAACCAGTCGACGCCGTCATCACTGCGATCGTCGACAAGATGGACGTCGAATGAACCTGGGCAAAGTGATAGGCCGTGTTTGGGCCACGCAAAAAACCAAGTCTCTGGAAGGCCAGAAGATGTTGTTCGTCCAACCCAAGACGTTCGTGGGGGAAAATATGGGGGGCCAGGTAGTGGCGCTCGATACGGTGGATGCCGGAGTCGGGGATACGGTGATCTTCGTGACTTCGACAGAGGCGACCATACCGTTCAAGCCAGCCCTCACTCCAACGGACGCGACGATCGTTGGTATTGTGGATCGTGTCGATCACGAGAGCCGCTCATGGACTCCCCACCCCAGCGACTGACGGTCTGGACCCTTCTAGCCTACGGTATTTCCGAGAAGGGGTACGAAACGGCAGGCTTCCATCTCAACCCGATCGAACTCGTTTTCGCCCATTCGGACGATATAGGTCATGGTCTGTTGTTTTCTGTTTCCAACTGGAATGATCAGTCGGCCACCCGGCTTCATGCCTTCGGGTAGGCTCAGTTGTTTCAGAAGAGTATCGGGGACCTCCAGTGCGCCTGCCGTGACGATGATTCCATCGAACGGAGCCATGGTCTCCCAACCCGCCATTCCATCCGAAAAACGGCAGTTAGCCGTGTAGCCCAACTGGCGTAGGAGAGCCGAAGTCTTCTCATACAAAGGCCGAATACGCTCGATCGAATAGACTCGAGCGCCCATCTCGCACAGAATGGCCGCCTGATATCCGCTACCGGTGCCGATCTCGAGAATGCGCTCACCCGGTTTTGGCGCCAACGTCTCACTCTGGTAGGCAACCGTATAAGGTTGGGAAATGGTCTGCTTCAGGCCAATTGGAAGCGCCACGTCATGGTAGGACTGAGACAGGAACGCCTGTTCAACAAACAACTGCCGCTGCACCCTTCCAATGGCGGCCAGTACGCGTTCGTCCGCGATTCCCTTTTCGCGCAGCTCTTCAATAAGTCGAGAGCGACGACGTTCGTATTTCCAGTCTTCCGTCAAACTCTGGTCTTCCGTAAAACTCTAGATGATTCGGCTGGATTAAGTAGTTGCAGAAAGCGCTTCCGGCTCCGGTTCAAAACTCGGTGCAAGCGCTTCAACAATATAGTTGTCAAGCATGCTCACGCTCACATTGGATTTGAGCTCCCCATTGCTGGCCGTGCTCACAAATCCGGTCTCCTCGGAGACGACGATCACAAATGCGTCCGTGACCTCTGATAGTCCGACCGCAGCCCGGTGCCTGAGGCCGAAGCCGCTGTCAAGCTTCATATTCGTGGAAATGGGAAGAATGCATCTGGCAGCTTCGATGCGGCTGTCGCGCACGATCACGGCGCCGTCATGGAGGGGATTGCGCGAGTAAAAGATCGTGACGAGTAGCTCCCGGCTTACTTGGGCGTGCAATTGAGCCCCGGTTTCGATATAACTCCGCAATCCGTTCGAGCGCTCAAAGACAATGAGGGCGCCGATGTGCCGGTCACTCAGATCCCGAACGGCGGCCACTATTTCTTCAATACGCTCCTGTTGCGCGGGGGAGCTCATAAATCGTCGGATCAGCGGATTCTGGCCGAGCAGAAGTAGAAGTCTCCTGATTTCCGGCTGAAAAAGGATGATCACGGCAAGGACGAACACTTCGGCAATAGATCCAAAGAGCGTCCCAAGGATCGTCATGTCGGCCGCTGTAACCAGTATCTGAATCAGGTACAGCGCCATTATTCCAGCAAAAATCTGCACGGCGATCGTGCCGCGCATCAGCTGATACAATTTGTACAGGATGTACGCAACAAGCGCGATCTCAAGAAGATCGACCAGTCGAATCGGTATGACCCAGGGAATGAGTGTCACGGTCGTTCTGTAAAAGTAGCTTGTCTTAAGGCGTTCGTGCTGAACGCATTATACGGTATCTAATTCCCTCCTGTGCGCATGGTTGCATCAAGGGCGGATAAGAACTGGAAAGTCGCGGCAACGTCGTGTGTGCGCACGATTGTCGCCCCCCCGATGACGCCGAGTCCCGTGACAGCGAGCGATCCTGCCAGCCGCTGATCTACCGGTGCAATATCGTCTCCTTTTCCCACAAGTTCGCCGATCGTGCTTTTTCTTGATACTCCAATAAGTACCGGCGATCCGAGGGCGACGAGGCGGGGTATTTCGGCGATTAATCGCAGATTGTCGGCTGTCGATTTTCCGAATCCGAATCCAGGATCCAGAATCACTTGCCGGCACCCCGATTCACTTGCGATATCACGCGCTTCCGAAAGCTGATCCAATACAAGTCCCACAATATCATTTGTCTCGGCCACGTGGGGCATTTCGCCGGGATTTCCTACCGAATGCATCAGAATGAGAGGCACGTTCGCTTCGGAGACGATCGCTGCCAGACTGGGGTCGAATCGAAGGGCCGTGATGTCGTTCACCATGTGCGCTCCGGCGGCGAGTGCTTCTCTGGCCACGTCACTTCGAAACGTGTCGACTGAAATCCACAGATCGGGCAGGGAGGCGGATACGCATTCGATCACAGGAATAATTCGGTCCATTTCCTGAGCGGCGCTTATCAGCGCCGCTCCCTCTCCATACGTTTTTCCGCGAGGTCGCGAGGATGCACCTCCGATGTCGATCAGCATCGCGCCCTGCTTCGACATATCTACCGCTCGCGCCAGGGCGAGTGCCGGGTCCAGGTATTTCCCACCGTCATAAAACGAATCGGGGGTAACGTTCAAAATCCCCATGACGTGGGCCGCGCCGTCACGGGTTGCCCGACAATCCAGTTCAAGATTGCCTGAGCGGAGAATGAAGGGACTGTTACTC
>CALBJU010000456.1 GCA_937893205.1 uncultured Bacteroidota bacterium | reverse complement strand
CCTCTGATGCACAACATCAACGCTCAGGCCAAGGTAAACAGGCCATTCAACAGAGGAATGCCAAACCAAGGAGATGAACTTCTTCGTTCATTCCGTGTGACTGAGGTCATGATGAGCATCAAGTGCGATGTTCACGGCTGGATGGGTGCCTATGTAGGCGTGGTCGACCATCCATTCTTCTCAGTCAGTGATGGCGAGGGTGGCTTTTCGATCAATGACCTCCCCGCTGGCACGTATACTATCGAAGCCTGGCACGAGGAGTATGGCTCCGCAACCGCGCAGACTGTAACTGTTGCAGAAGGCGAAGCAGCGGAATTATCATTCTCGTTCGGCGATGCATCTTGACCGGGATTGGAAGTTATATTTATTCCTCGTAAGAGATCCGGACCGAAAGTAGGCCCGGGTGAGTCTCGCGCTTATATCCACGCACGACTCAGGCCCACTGGACTCTCTCAAACAATTATCGGTTTGCCATGACAAACGAAACTGAGCCAGACTTCCATGCGATGGAAGGGAACGAAGGAGAGGCGGCTCACGAAGATCATCACCACGAGTTAAGCTTCTGGCGCAAGTACATTTTTTCGACCGATCACAAAATGATCGGCCTTCAGTACGGCTTTACTGCGCTTCTCTTCCTGCTTTTTGGATTTGGCCTGATGCTGCTGATGCGGTGGCAACTCGCGTCTCCAGGCGAACCGATTCCGTTTATTGGGTGGCTATTCAGCGATGAAACCGCGCCGGGCGGGATCATGCTGCCCGAGTTCTACAATCAGCTGGGCGCGATGCACGGCACCATCATGGTGTTTCTCGGCGTAGTTCCTTTGGCCGTTGGTGCATTTGGAAATTACATCGTTCCCCTTCAGATCGGCGCGCCCGACATGGCGTTCCCGAAACTGAATATGGCCAGCTACTGGTCATATTTTGTTGGCGGCGTTGTCATGCTTGCGTCGTTCCTCGTGCCCGCCGGAGCTGCAAAAGCCGGATGGACTTCGTATCCACCGCTGGCCGACATTGAGACGATGGGCCAGACGATGTGGCTGATTGGAATGATCTTTCTGATCACGTCCTCTTTATTGGGGGCGGTCAACTTCCTGACAACGATCATTCAGCTGAGAGCCGAAGGCATGACGTATATGCGCATGCCATTCTTCACCTGGACTCAGTTCATCACCTCGTTTCTGTTGCTGCTCGCGTTTCCACCTCTGGAAGCGGCAGGTGTCCTCCAGCTGTTTGATCGACTCCTTGACACCAGTTTTTTCCTCCCGAGCGGACTGGTTGTGAGTGGAGAAGTGCTCGAGGTCAGCGGTGGGGGCAGCCCGCTCCTCTGGCAGCACTTGTTCTGGTTTCTAGCACATCCAGAAGTCTACGTGCTGATTTTACCCGCAATGGGAATTGTCACGGAAATCATCGCGAACAATACCCGGAAGCCGATTTGGGGTCTGAAACTCCTCATTTACTCGCTGATCTTTCTTGGATTCATGTCATTCGTCGTCTGGGCGCATCACATGTTTATCACAGGAATGGGTACGAGTCTGAGCGGATTCTTCCAGGTGACCACGATGATTATCTCGGTACCGTCAGTCATCATACTATCTGGGCTGTTTCTGACCCTTTGGGGGGCTTCGATGCGATTTACAACACCCATGTTGTTTGCGCTCGCGTTCCTACCAATGTTTGGACTGGGAGGCTTGACAGGCTTACCCCTGGGTCTTGCACCCACGGATATTCCGCTCCACGACACGATGTATATCATCGGACACTTCCACTACATCGTGGCGCCCGGGACGATACTGGCTCTGTTTGCCGGCATCTATTATTGGTATCCCAAGGCTACTGGTCGTCAGATGAACGAGACACTCGGGAAGATTCATTTCTGGGGATCGTTCATATGTATGAATGGCATTTTCTTTCCCATGTTTTTCCAGGGCATGGCCGGTCTTTCGAGAAGGCTCTATGACGGTGGCGCATCCTACGAATTTGCAGAAGGAGTTATTCACTACAACCCGATCATGTCGGCGTTCGCCTTCTTGCTCCTGCTCGCGCAGGTACCTTTCATGATAAATTTCTTCATGAGTATGAAGAAAGGGAAGAAAGTGGGATCGAATCCGTGGGAAGCAACTACGCTCGAATGGACGGCAACGACTTCGCCTCCGCTAGCGCACGGTAATTTTGAAGAAACCCCATCCGTTTATCGCGGCCCGTATGAATACAGCGTTCCTGGTGCCGATAGTGATTTCACACCCCAAAACCAGCCTTAACACTCGATAATGGACATTCCTTATACCGTAAAGAGTCGGCCGGATACGGGGGTTTACAATGCTAAACTCGGCATTTGGCTGTTTCTTGCATCTGAAATCATGCTTTTTGGCGGCCTATTCTCCGCCTACATCTTCCTACGCATGGGTGCACCCACCTGGCCCGGCATGATCGATGGGCACATGTACACGAGGGCTTCTGAGATTCTCAGCGTCCCGCTGGCGACAGTCAATACCATGGTGCTCATCGCCTCCTCGGTCACGATTGTCATGGCCTGGGCTTCGCTTGCGCTGGGCGATTTCAAGAAATACAAGATGTACATGGGCGTCACGATCCTGTGTGCTTTTGGCTTCCTCGTCATCAAGTACTTCGAGTACTCCTCAAAATTTGAACACGGCTACCTACCGGAAGAATCAACATTTCTTGCAATCTACTTTGTGATGACGGGGCTGCACATGCTCCACGTAGTCGGTGGCATTATCGTCAATGGTTATCTCTGGGGCCCCGGCGCCAAAATG
>CALBJU010000455.1 GCA_937893205.1 uncultured Bacteroidota bacterium | reverse complement strand
TAGGCGTGTACTCCGTAACCGGAATCTGATGGTTCAGCGCTGCGAGCATCGCACTTGCCTGGGCGCGTCCGAGCTTGAGCATGGACTGGGGATTGTTGCCGTATATGGGCATTTCAATTGCGCAACAGTCTGGATGGTGAATGCCAATCAGTTCGCATACTGACTCGTAAATCAGCTTCAATTTCAACGAGTGGTCGCCTTTTCCCTGTACCCGTATCACCCCACAGTCCACAATCGTCTCCTCGCGCCCCTCGACCCGAATCACGCCGAAGCCGGTGATGTTTGACCCAGGATCAATACCAAGAATGATCATCTTTTCCAGTTATTGATTCGCGCTCGCCATCAGGAGAGTGCTTCGATGGTCGAATCGTCCATTTCCAATGTAGAGTATACAGCTTGTACATCCTGGTGCTCATCGAGCAGTTCTAGTAGCTTTCCCACCGACTGAACAGCTGTAGTATCCAGCCTTGTGGTTGTGGTTGGAAAACGTGCGAGAGAAGCTTCGCCGACTTCGATAGACGCGCCTTCCAGCGCTGCCTGCACAGAGCCAAATGCCTCGACCGGCGTGGTGACGACGAACACGTCGTCTTCCTGAGTCAGATCTTCTGCACCAGCATCCACCACCAGTTCGAACAGCGTCATTTCGTCATTGTCAGCCGCCGGGATCTCGAAGACCCCTTTTCGCTCGAACATAAATGCCACCGTTCCATTCTGTCCCAGAGCCCCGCCGTGCTTGCCGAACAAATGCCGCACATCGGCCACCGTTCGATTGGTATTGTCGGTAAGGGCATCAATAAAAATCGCAATACCATGAGGGCCGTAGCCTTCGTAGGCCATCTCGACATAATCGGCGCCCTGAATTTCACCGGTACCCCGCTTGATGGCGCGTTCGATATTGTCTTTAGGCATATTCTCAGACTTCGCCTTTTCTATCGAAAGAGCGAGTCTGGGATTCATATTGGGGTCGCCCCCGCCCTCGCGAGAAGCCACCATGATATCTCGTGTGACGCGAGCCCAGCTCTTCGAACGTCGGGCGTCCGTGACCGCCTTCTGGCGTTTTATTTTCGACCATTTACTGTGGCCTGACATGGCTTGGACTTCTTTGGTGGTGAACCGAGTGAAAATGGTATACGCCGCCGTCGAGGCGGCGGTTCGAATTTTTGGGTCAGTGTGGTGTATAGTGAGAGGAACCTGACATTTTGTCGGGTATTTCATCATGAAACAGCGAACAATGGTCGTTTTCAGGGGTTGCAGAACTCTGAAAAACCAAAAAAGCGACAAAAAGGCACTAAAGCAGTGCCCGACCACCCATCCATAGACCACTATTTTGCAGCCCATTCTTGACATACCGATCCTCGACGACCTGGATACACCCAAACAGGTTTCAGTGACATCGAAGGGCAGCCAACAGGTCTATCTGGAGACTTACGGTTGTCAGATGAACGTTTCTGACTCGGAGATCATTGCTGCGGTTCTGCAGGAGAGCGGATACGGACTCACTCGTGATTTGGAAGAAGCAGATATCGTTCTGATCAATACCTGCGCTATCCGTGAGAACGCGGAGCAGAAAGTCCGCCGCCGCCTCGCTGAGCTACGCGCCCACAAGACTCGCGTAAATCCGAATTTGACGCTCGGTGTGATGGGATGTATGGCCGAGCGTCTGCGGCACAAACTGCTTGAGGAAGAAAAACTGGTCGACTTGGTCGTCGGTCCAGACGCGTATCGAGATCTGCCCAATTTACTCTCTTTCGCCTCCGATACGGGGCAGGCTGCGGTGAATGTTCAGCTCTCAAGGGAGGAGACGTACGATGACATTGCGCCAGTCAGGTATGCTTCCAACGGCGTGACCGCATATGTATCCATCATGCGAGGGTGCGACAACATGTGCTCTTTTTGCGTCGTGCCGTTTACCCGTGGAAGGGAGCGAAGCCGCGGAGTTGCCAGCATTATTTCTGAATGC
>CALBJU010000454.1 GCA_937893205.1 uncultured Bacteroidota bacterium | reverse complement strand
CCATGAAACTCATGTAATCGCCGAACGAGAAGCCCTGTCTGTTGACGTTGTTAACGTTTCCAAGGAATGAAAGCTGGGTCGTCGAGCTGAATCGATTGATCGAGGCCTGCCCATCATAGCGGCCGTCATCCCCATAACCACCGCTCATATTGCCGAAATAACCCTGCCTGGCTTCCGGCTTCAGTTCCAGATTTATCGTTTTGGTCTCTTCACCATCATCGACGCCGGTGAATTCTGCCATGTCGCTGAGCTTGTCGTAGACCTGTACCTTAGCAATCGCGTCCGCTGGCAAATTTCTCGTCGCGATTTTCGGGTCGTTGCCGAAAAATTCTTTTCCGTCAACAAATACTTGCTGGACCGTCTCGCCCTGCGCTTTTATTGTACCGTCCGCTTCGACCTCAATTCCCGGAAGCTTTCGCAGCAGATCCTCTACAACCGCATTTGGCCGAGTTGCAAAAGCAGCCGCATTGTATTCAAGCGTATCCCCCCGAACCACGATCGGAATATGCTCCGCGCTGACTACGAGCTCACCGAGTTCGGCTACTGAATAATTCAACGTTAGCGTTCCAGCATCGTACGCTTCGTCCACAAGAGTAAAATTTTTCCGAAGAGGTTGGAAGCCGACAAAGGTGATCTGCAGGATATACTCTCCCTGGGGTACACGCCTGAGTGTGAACTCTCCCTTACTATTTGCCGTCGCAAATTTGGTCAAGATTGAATCAGCGCGGGTGAGTGCAACGACAGTTGCGCCCTGTAATGGCGCGCCTACAGAATCAACCACCACACCGGTCACATTGAACCTCGATGTCTGTGATGTCTGTGCAGAAGCGAGGTCAGCGAAGAGAAATGAAAAGAGAATGATGGCGCAGATGGCAATGCCACGGGCGACGAATCGAAGATTGGTAATCATTAAGAGCTAAGAGAGATGAGTGTGATGGTTGGTGTCGGCGTCTTCCGAATCCGCTCGATGGTTAGTGACGCATAATTCGGACGGTGTTGTGACCTCTGCCGCCACGCATCGCCTGCATTTCCTTCATTTTCTCCTCGACGATGGAATCAAATTCTGCCCGAGAAACCTTCTTTCCTTTTTTCGGGGCATATATCACTCCCTCTTCTACCCCGTCCAGATTGATTTCCTTGGCAGAAAAAACTGTCTGTCCGTCGTTGAGAGAGAGGACCAGGATCATCCCGGGCAGACCACTGAAAAGCTCCGGACCCGCTGAAACAGGTATTTCTGGACTGAACCAGGCCTCGATAACGGTGCTATCTTGAACGGCAGTAGCCTTCTGGACCTGAAATCCCAAGTATTCGCTCTGCTCGCCTGTCAGTTTCCACGCGTAGGTCGGCTGGTCTCCCGCAATCAGAAACGTCCGGCCCATGAAGTCCCTTTTCTCAGAGACTGTGCCGTCGTCGTAGTTCTGATAGGTCTCATTCTCATCCCTGGAAGAACCTGCCATACGAAAAACCATGTTTCCTCCACCCGCCACGATTTCCTGCGGTTTTTCCTGCTCCTCTGCCGCCTTCATCAATGATTCGAGTTCATTGAAGTAGAGAATCATCGATGTCGTGTTATCTGTCGGAATCTGATCACGCATGTGCTCCATTTCTGGAGGAAGCTCAAAATCCATTTTTACGATCCTCTCGTACAAAACACTGCCTTCCTGGGCAATGGATGAAAGAGGAAAGGCCAATACAAGGGCAATTAAAGACAGTAACTGTTTCATTATTTCGGTAGGCAAAGGTGCAGAGATCCGATCCATATCGGGTGGGGTCGGTATATGAACGATTACCCGGAAGTGTTTATTGTAGCAAGAGACCAACTTGGCAGTAACGATGAACCGTAACTGGCCGTATGTCTCGCAGAAAGTAATTAGATTCCCAGCCTTTCCCACGACGAACCATGCAATGCGTCCGTTTCTCTCCAAGAATTCTCGCTCTCTTGCTCATCTGCGTGACTCTGCTCGCCTCGTGTTCGCCTGAGGATTCACTTTCGGTGAAGCTGTCCGATCTCGAAATGGTGCGATTTGATCCGGGTTACCATTTTGAGTCCGTTGAATTGAGCAATAAAACTGTCCTTCCATTCGTCTTGCACAGCCCGGGAGTGACCGCTAATTCCCGCCTTCCGCTGATAATCGTCTTGCATCCCGGCCAACTGACGGGAGAATTCCAGGGCGAAGTCATATTAAAGTCGCTGTTTTTCCCTGGCCTGGGTGATCTTCGAGCGATCTTCGTTGCGCCTACAGCGGTCCTCGGTCACTGGGCAAGTGAAGCGGAACTAGAACTGATCGAAGCCTTGATTGAGGGAATGATTGAGGCTGACTGGCCCATCGATCCAAGCCGGATAGTGCTGTCTGGTTTCAGTGCGGGCGGGACCGGCACTTGGTACATGACAGGAACGAATCCCGCTCTGTTCAGGGCGGGTATCTCGATCGCTGCCGAACCCTTGGCGGGGTCCCTTGAGGGCACGCGTCTCGTTCCCAAGTATGTCATTCATAGTCGAGCTGATCTTGAATTTCTATTTGATGACGTCCAGATTGAAGTTCAAGCTGAAATCGATGCTGGCGCGCCCATCGTGTTTGCCCTGGTCGATGACCTTTCTCACAACGCGTTTTATGCCTACCTCCCCGCCCTTGAAGGTGCTCGACTCTGGCTGTCCGAGATCCTGAACTGAATAATACCCGCGAATTTCGTGGACCACGGGTGTCAGGACATTATATATTGGGAGCCACAGTCGTGTACTACCGGTTCAGATAATCACTCTCGCCCTTCTCAGCCATGCAAGACCAGATCACACTCACGTTTCCGGATGGATCCACCCGCGAATTTGATCGCGGCGTGACGGGTTATGATGTGGCTGCGAGTATATCGGAAGGACTCGCGCGCATGGCTGTCTCCATCGCGATCGATGGAGAAGCTCGAGACCTGTCCAGATCCATCGACGAAAACGCTGCGATAAAGCTGTATACACTGCGCGATGACGAGGGATGGGCCACCTACTGGCATTCCTCCGCACATCTGATGGCCGAGGCCCTGCAAGAGCTTTATCCCGGGGTGAAATTCGGTATTGGTCCCTCCATCGACAAAGGATTCTATTACGATGTAGATCTGGGCGAGCATACGCTGGTCGCAGAAGACCTGGAAGCGATCGAGAAGAAAATGATGGAGCTCGCCAAGCAGAACGCTTCTTTCGAGAGGCGCGAAGTGGGAAAGGCCGAGGCGATTTCCTATTTCGAGGAAAAGGATGACGAGTACAAACTGGAATTGCTCGAGGATCTGGAAGACGGTACCATCACGTTCTACAAGCAGGGAGACTTCACCGATCTGTGTCGCGGACCGCACATTCCTTCCACCGGCACCATTAAATATGCGAAGCTGCTGAACATCGCGGGTGCGTACTGGCGCGGCGATCAGGATCGAAAACAACTCACTCGGCTCTATGGAATAACCTTTCCAAAAAAGAAAGCACTCGACGAGTATCTGGAAATGCTGGAACTCGCTCGCGAGCGGGATCATCGCAAGCTGGGAAAGGAACTGGAGCTGTTCACTTTCTCAAAAAAGGTCGGCGCCGGACTTCCGTTGTGGTTGCCCAAAGGAGCCATATTGAGAGAGACACTCGTCAATTTTCTCAAGGAAGAACAGCTTCGACGTGGATACGAGCCTGTCATCACTCCTCATATAGGACGGTTGGAGCTCTACAAAATCAGCGGACACTATCCCTACTACAGCGATAGCCAGTTTCCGCCCATGATGGACGACGAAGAAGAAGGCTACCTCCTGCGGCCCATGAATTGTCCCCACCATACTCAGATTTATGACGCACGTCCGCGCTCCTATCGCGAGCTTCCCGTTCGCCTCGCCGAATTTGGAACGGTCTATCGCTACGAACAATCGGGAGAGCTCTCGGGCTTGACCCGAGTTAGGGGCTTCACGGTCGATGATGCCCACATTTTTTGTCGGCCAGACCAGGTCAAAGATGAATTCAAGGATGTCATCGACCTGACGTTGCGAGTATTCAGTTCTCTAGGCTTCAACGAGTTCAAAGTGCAGATTTCGCTTCGAGACAAGGAAAACAAAGAGAAATATGTAGGTGAAGACGAGCAGTGGGATGCGGCAGAGCAGGCGATCCGCGAAGCCGTTGAGGAAAAGGGGCTGGACGCGATCGAAATCAAAGGAGAAGCCGCTTTTTACGGGCCGAAACTGGACTTTATGGTCAAGGATGCACTCGGGCGCGAGTGGCAGCTCGGCACGATTCAGATCGACTACAATCTACCCCAACGATTCGACCTGACCTATGTCGGCGAGGACAATCAAAAGCACCGCCCGGTCATGATCCACAGGGCCCCTTTCGGCTCTCTGGAACGGTTTATTGCCGTTCTTATCGAACACTGCGGAGGCAACTTCCCTACCTGGCTGGCGCCCATTCAGGTACAGATGCTACCCGTCGGACAGTCTTTCAATGACTATGCGTCCGACGTCGCCGTGCAGTTACAGGACGCAGGAATTCGGGTCAAGAATGACACGCGTAACGAAAAAGTTGGATACAAAATTCGACATGCTGAGGTTCAAAAGATCCCATACATGCTCGTTGTAGGGCAGCGAGAAATGGATTCAGGATCTGTTTCAGTGAGACGTCACGGGGAGGGCGATTTGGGGTCACAATCCGTCGGCGAGTTCATTGCTGCTTTCAACACCGAGGTGAATGACGCACTTCAGCGCTGAGAAGGCCCTGATGGAATTAGCGGAGTTGATACATCTGATGAATCAAAACCCTAAATTCAAGGTTACAGACACGTTTGGTCTCTTTTCGCCCAGCACCATCATTTAACCACCCACATTGTCATCGCAAAACAGTTCATTCGAGTAAACGATCGCATTCGGGCCACTGAGGTCCGCGTGGTTGATCCGCAGGGAGCGCACGGAATCTATTCCACTGAAGAAGCCCTGAAAATGGCAGATGATCAGGATTTAGACCTGGTCGAGATCTCGCCAAACGCTGAGCCGCCGGTTTGCAAAATCATGGATTATGGCAAATTCCGGTACGAGCAGCAGAAAAGAGATAAGGAAGCTCGCAAGAAGCAGCATACGATTGAGATGAAGGAGATCCGTTTTCGGCCCCATACGGATACCCACGATTTCAACTTTAAAACGAAGCACGCCAAGAGTTTTCTTGAGCACGGTCACAAAGTGCGCGCATACGTTCAATTCCGTGGTAGGGATATTATCTACAAGGACCACGGCATGGAAATCTTGGCGAGATTTATCCAGGAGCTGGCGGAACTGGCAAAAATTGATCAGGAGCCCAAAATGGAAGGGCGCCGGATGACCACCATCCTGAGTCCAGTCAAAAAGAAACCGTGACACTGAGTCCTCTGCAGTGCGATTGATTCACGGAATAATCAACGTAATTCGACACTTCTTGACCGAAAACGGGTTTGCAGGGCGCACCTGTGTTTCGTAGTTTTTGAGGCTCAGTCGTTTGTGCGATCTGCAAAGATTTTTAGTCCATACGGCACGTGTATTTAGACCTGAATGACCTCCTAAGGCAGGTATTATGCCCAAAATGAAAACGAATAGCGGTGCTAAGAAACGCTTCAAAGTGACCGCATCCGGTCGCCTGAAACGTAAGAAAGCCTTTGCTAGTCACATTCTGACCAAAAAGTCGCCCAAACGCAAGCGTAACCTTCGCACCGCAACACTGGTCGACAAAGCCGATGAGCCGCGCATGCGCAAGCTCCTCAGCAGCTAGAAAACGCCACCCTCGCCCCTGTTCCGGCAGGCGGTAACGGGTTTCAAGAGCAACCAACAGTAGTAAGAGAGAATGCCACGCGCAACTAATAGAGTAGCTTCAAGACGTCGTCGAAAGAAGATAATGTCAATGGCCAAGGGCTATTGGGGTCGTCGAAAAAACGTCTACACTGTCGCCAAGAACGCCGTCGAAAAGGCGCTTGGTTATCAGTATCGGGATCGCCGCGCTCGCAAGCGCCAGTTTCGTCGTCTTTGGATTGCGCGTATCAATGCAGGTGCACGCCTCAATGGTACCACGTATTCACAGTTGATGGGATCGCTCAGAAAAGCAGATGTGCAGCTGAACAGAAAAGTGCTCGCAGATCTGGCGATGCAGGATCCCGCCGCCTTCACTGCCGTCGTAAAGAAGGCCTCATAGGTCTTGAAATGATTCACAGAGCTTTCTTAAAGGAACGATTTATCGGCCGCACTACCCCTTGTTTGTTGTAGGTGGTGCCGACCGGATGAGATATCAAACGGATTCGCGCATGTTGGAAATTCCCGCCTCCTTCAAAAGGTCAGGCGGGAATTTTCGTTTATTGAACT
>CALBJU010000453.1 GCA_937893205.1 uncultured Bacteroidota bacterium | reverse complement strand
GCTGCCGGCTATTTTGCATTCCCGGGAATCGAATCCCGGCCAATGGAGATCGCCATCTCCTACCTGGGATATGCTCGTCTGGATACCAGCGTTGTTGCTAGAGATGACCACCACCAGTTTCAACTGATTCCGACCTCTTACGGCATATCGGGCATTGTCATAGAGCAGGACGTCTCTCGACGCGCCGATCTCACCCTCACACCCGGACTCCTTTCGGTATCTGGGCGGGACCTCAAAGAACTCCCGGGCTCACTTGGAAGCAGCGATGTGCTTGAATCACTGAGATGGATGCCGGGAATTCAACGGGCGGGAGAAGTCACCGGTGGCTTGCTGGTCCGAGGAAGCGGACCCGATCAGAATTTATACCTGATTGATGGAGCGCCGGTCTACCATCCGTGGCACGCATTCAGTCTCGTCTCAACGTTTCAGACGGAGACTTTCAAAGATATCGCCTTCTATCGTGGAGCCTTTCCCGCGGAGTATGGCGGCAGGTTATCTGCAGTATTGGACGCAGAATTACGAGACGGGAATCACTCCGAACCTCAGGCAACAATGGCTATTTCGGGGTTGAACGCTAGCTTTTTGATAGAGAGTCCGATTTCTGAAAAAAGCTCCTTCATGCTGTCGGGAAGGAGGTCCTACATAGATAAGATCATCGGAAAGTCACACCCGGTCTCCGACGATCTGGGCCGTCGGGACACACTCAGAACCGGTTACTATTTCTACGATTGGAGTGCTAAACTGTCTTTCCGTCCCGACAGCCGCTCAACCCTCTCAATATCCTATTACACCGGTGGAGATGTTCTTGATCTCAGGCTGCCTTTCGACCTTTCACTGGACTTTTCGTCCTGGCTACGCCCGGCAGACCTGTTCTTTGAAATCGACCAGCACTGGGGAAATCGCATCGTAAGTGTGCGCTTTCGGAGGCTCTTATCGGACCGGGTCTTCCTGACGGCAACCGCATATAATTCTGAATACGCCGCCGCCGAAAATACGTTTATCAAGGCGACCCAGTCTTCGTCTGTCAAATCGGCATATTCGGTCGACCTCCAGGATATTGGCGCGCGCCTCGATCTGGACTACTACCCATCCCTGACTCACCAGGTAAAAATGGGCGCCTCGGTGGTCCGGCACCGATTCCGATCCGATATAGTCGCGGCGGTCGCCTACTCACCGAGCCTCATCGAGCGTTTGGATCAGAACAGCGACACGGAAACGGTGGAAATGGCCGTGTACATCCAGGATCTCTGGCGACCAAGGGCGGACTGGCGCATTCTGCCTGGAATCCGGCTGTCCTATTTTGGAAAGGGACGCTTTGTACGGGCCGCCCCCCGGCTGTCCGTCCAATACATAATTGACCCTTCATGGCTCGTTCTGCGCGGCGCTATTTCCACCCATGTTCAATACCTGCAGCGAATTCGGGATCGGAATTCCTACCTCTACGATCTGGTTTCCAGCAGGTGGGTACCCTCGAGTAAAGATTCCAAACCTTCCCGTTCCGGGCAAGTAACGGCGGGCCTTGAGAGCCGTGCGCTTCCGCGAACGGTCATCACCATTGACGGTTTTGCGCGCGGGGGCCAGGGTGTACTGCTTCCAAAGGATGAGTTTCAATCTAAAGACGGTCTGCTCGGGCCTGGAATCGAAATCACGACTCTTCTGGGACAGTACACCAAGGGAACGGAGCGATCATTTGGTCTTGAGTTCGGAATCGACACGAGGCTACGATCCTGGCGAATCATCGCCTCTTACACGAGGATGAGAGCTGAAAATCGAATTAATGACGAGGCTGAAAGCGAGTATCGCCCATCGCGCTTCGACACCCCTCGCTCGTTTTCTCTGGTAACCATGAGAGATACACGTCGTTGGAAAACAAGTATTTCGATCCGCTGGAGGTCAGGATACCCCGTCTCGGTCCCCGAATCCCGCTACCAGCTGGTTGACGCGATCTCAGGCGAAGCTACGTGGTATTTTCATCGACCCAAACTGAACAATGGCCGACTCCCTGCTTACTTCAGAATCGATACATCGGCAAGTTATCGTTTTCGAATGGCCGACGCCGACTGGTCATTCGGAATCAGCCTGTACAATCTGATAAACAGGAGAAATGTTATCGGTCAAACGTGGGATCCAACGGTTAATTCTGCCCGACCTAAAAATCGATTGGGCCTGCCGATACTTCCTCTTTTCGAACTCGAGATGACGTTGTGAAACGACTGAAATTCATAGCTCTCGCGGTTGTCCTGGTGGTGTCCGCTGCATTCTTCGGGTGTGATTCCGTTGTACCCGAAGACGAAGGGAATCTGGTTGTAAATGCGTTCTTTGATACTGGACAACCTCTTCCACCCGTTCGTGTTACGCGTACCCGACCCCTGTCTATTCGTCTGTCTGAGCCTTTCGATGAGGCTGTGGACGCAACGGTTCTACTGGAACTCGACGGAGTGATCCATACCTATGTGGCGGATGATTCTCGATCGGGAACGTTTATCCCGGCACCCGAAAGCAGGTCTGTCGTTGCCACCGCGGGTGCCCGCTATCGCTTGACTGTTGAAACCCAGGACGACAGCGCGATCGCAAGGGGCATATTACCTTCTAAGCTCAATTTGACCGACATCCGGATATCAATTGCAGATGAACCCATATCTGCGGTCTTCGTCGACACCTTGGACATCGGGCTGGACTCTTTGAATCTGCGCCTGAATGCGTCGACCGGTTTCATTATTCCCGTTCAGGTCTCTGTCTCTTGGGAAAGCGCGATCAGTGATGAGTGGATAGAAACCAGGCTGGATCCCGTTACCGCCTTCGCGTCTCCGTTGATTGATTTCTTCTTCCTACCGTCTCAGGTATTTCCAGAAAACAACGCACTGGCGGGCCTGGATGGACGGCGGACGTGGTCTGGAGTGTACGCCGTGCCGGTGGACTCACGCGAAGATTCCCTCCCTGAACACAGTCTCAAGGTGACCCTTTTGAGATCGAGTGAAGAATTTGCCCAATTCGCGACGAGCCGGGACAGTCCGGCTCGTCGCGAACCGGTATCAAACGTCGATGGAGCGATTGGCTTCGTCGGTGGCGTATCGATTGACTCTGTCCGGGTTACGGTCGGAAATTGAAACTATGAAAACGATTAAACCTCTCGCACTCCCAGACATTCCGCCCGACGGCGGGACCGTGACTGCCGTCACCGTTCAAAAGAAAGACCCAGATCGCTGCTCCATCTATCTGGACGAAAAATTTGCCTTCGGAATTCACGTTGATCTCGTGCTGGAAGCCGGGCTGAAAAAAGACCTCCGTCTTTCCGAAGACGAGTGCCGCGAGCTGGTATCGGGAGATCTCTATTTCAAAGCCATGAAACGATGCATGAGTTTCATCGCCTACAGACCCCGAACCGAGTTTGAAATCCGGACAAGACTGAAGGAGTTAGGAGTTCCGGAAGAAGTCTCCAAACGGGTCATGGACCGCATGCTTGATCTGGGGTACTTGAACGACAAGGAATTCGCCAAGCAATGGGTCGAAACTCGCTCACGATCCAAGGGATTCGGACCGCTGCGACTCCAAATGGAGCTTCAGAAGAAAGGAATTGATCAAGGACTTGCCCAAGAGGCCGTACTTGATGCATGCAGTGACGAGTTGGTCCTCAAAAACCTTCAGGATCAGATGAAACGCGCGATTCATCGGTACAGAAGGGACGTCGACATCACAACGAAGAAACGGAAGATCGTCGGATTCCTTTCTCGTCGCGGATTTTCAACCGCCGATATTTTTAAACAGATGGACGAGCTCAAAATATCCTGAACAGGTAGACCCAATCGCGTCGTTCCTACCGTTGAATACGGTATTATTGCACTTGAATAGGGATCAATTTTAGCCTCTATCGAATTGTAGCTCGAATCGAATCGGGAATCGTCCCGCTTTCGGCCCCACAGCGAATCCCGCATGAGCCAGACAGCCGACAAGACGCCCGCCGCGTATCGTTTCGGTGGAACGGACCTGGTCCTCCTTTTATTGGGGATTGCAGGATTGATCAGCTACGTCTACCTCTTCCCCGCCCAGCACCCTGATTCGACTGCAGTCTACGAGATCACCGAAAATGAGGCCATCAACAACGCAAACGTGTTTCTTTCCCGACAGGGATTCACTTCCGATGGCCTGGAGATTACCGCTCACCTGGAAAGACGGCCAGACCTGTTGTTGGATCTTCAGCGCACACTTGGCAGACAGACCACGGTTGAGTTTCTGGAGTCGGACAATCGAAACCAGATAGCTGCCTATTTCTGGAATGTTACTTATTACATCCCGCGGGATGCCGACG
>CALBJU010000452.1 GCA_937893205.1 uncultured Bacteroidota bacterium | reverse complement strand
CGAGTGGCAGCACGATTACAACCACCTCAGACCCCATAAATCCCTCGGATACAGACCACCCATTGATCTGCTATCTTAACCGAAACCCTCTAGTTGTGAGTGGGCACAAAAAAGGGGAAGCTTACATCCGACCAGATTGTAATTCCTATTCATCCATTTCTGTTCATCATGAAGTATATCCATCTTCCTTACCTCGCTTCATTATCTCTCATGTGCATCTTGCTTACCGGATGCCAAGAAGCTGGACCAATCGTTGATATTGAGGCTGAAAAGCAGCTGATCTCGGAACTTAGCCAACAGTGGGCGGACGCTGAGAGCCAGAAAGACCTTGAAGGATCCCTAAGTATGTTTTGGGATGATGCAGTTTTGCTACCGCCGGACGCAGACGTTGTCGAAGGAATTGACGCAATCAGTCAGCTATATCAAGACTTTTTTGAGCAAGTGCCTTATTCGTCCCTCACGCTCGCACCGACAGCCATCACGGTCGCGGCTTCGGGAGACGTTGCCTACAATTGGGGCAACTTAAGTTTGGAGTTTGACGGGCCAGATGCGCCACCGGTAGTCACCATGAAATTTATCGCTACCTGGGAAAAACGGAGCGGTACATGGAAAGTAACTGCCAACATGTACAGCTATAATTCTCCGCAGTCGGCCGAATAGCGATTTGGTGAGTAGGCATTGATCCGTCAGTATAACAAGCGCATTCTACGGGCTCGCCGCACCAACTGAGTGCCTGGAAACAGTTACTTTCTGACTGCTTGGCGAACTGCTCGCCGCAAATCTGCCAGCCGTTATGTGTCTAGATCAAGTAGAGGAGATCAATGGAAGGAATGACTATGTCAGTGGAAATGCTCACCAGCTTTCTCGGATGGTGTCTCGTTTTTAACATCGGTGCGATTTTGATATTCCTTGTCAAGATCACAGTTTTTAGAAATGGAATTGCTCGTTTATGCGCCAAATATTTTGGAATCAGCGAACAGACCGCCAAAGACTCTCTATTTCATCTGTTTCTTCAGTTCCGCCTCATGGTCTTTTTCTTCAATGCTGTTCCTTGGGCGGTTCTTGAATTTGTTTGGTAGGCAGACTCTACACAAATAGGTGCGACACAGAACAAGCGCATGTTGCGGGCTCGCTCGACTGGCTCCTCTCCAGTTTCAATTTTGGGGTCCACTATATGCGTCCACCCCTCTCGGCTCAGCATGGAATCGCTTCGGAATGCGACCCTAAATGTGCTCGAAATAGGTGGTTTTAGAAGCGATTGTTGTACCTATGTTGTACCCGTAAAACAATACCCCATGCTGTACAATGACTTACATGGGGTATGGGTGGGCCCGGCAGGAATTGAACCTGCGACCTACCGATTATGAGTCGGCAGCTCTGACCGCTGAGCTACGGGCCCTGGTCGCGAAAGAGAGTTTGGTCGAATAGACGCTCCGGTCTAATAGTTCTCGCCCCACTTTCGAGGCGCAAAGATACGCATCTACGCCGGGCGCGTTCTCTGAAGATTCGGTTTACGAGGGCGGTGCTTGGTACAGCCTCTTGCGCTGCCGATTATTCAGATCGCAGCGTGTCCACGGGATTGGCGCGAGCGGCGGACAGCGAAGAGTGACCAATGGTCAGCCAGGCGATAGCGAGCGCCATCACGCCCGACAGGAGGATGGTCATCCAGGGCAGGTCAATCCGGTAAGCGAAATTATTCAGCCACTGTGTCCCGTAAATCCACACAATGGGTGCAGCGACAAAAAAGGACACTGTGATCAGTACAGTCGTTTCTCTCGATAACAGCAACACGATATCGCGTACGCGTTTTGAAGGCGTTGATGGACCAATAAAACTCCGAACTTATTATCGCTGATGGTGTGGCGCTCCCCGAGGGGAGTACCGCACTTTTTTACATTTTTCTAAAAACTGCCGATAACGACTAAAATGCTTGTTTATATTATAAAATAACTCATATTAGTCTGATGTTGGTGAATAACAAAGGATGAAGTATATTTACGCCTAATAAAATAAAGTCACGATGAATGAGTCGAATTGATGAAACAGACGTGCGGATCCTGCAGCTTCTGCAGGATCAGGGACGCATAAAACTCAAGGAAATTGCGGAAGATGTATCCCTGTCTGTTCCCTCTGTAAGCGATCGAATCAAGAAGCTCGAGGAGCACGGTATCGTTGCTGGATATCACGCAGTGGTAAATCCTCGTCTCGTTGGATTCGACATATCTGCATTCATTCGTGTGATGGTAGATGGATCGAAGCATTACGCGTCGTTTGTTGAGCGCGCGTGCAAATTGGACGAGGTCCAGGAGGTCCATTCGAGTACTGGAGAGGGCTCTCACATTCTGAGGGTCCTGATTCGAAACACTGCCGGTCTGGAGCAATTGCTCTCGACCATTCAGTCCTGGCCCGGGGTCCATGGGACCTCCAGCTCAATCGTTCTGTCGAGCTACAAGGATACACGGGTGGTACCGGTGGATCCGATGCTCCTCGAACCCCTGGCGCCAGCCGATCCATCCACATGAGCTCTGGACCTACACCGATTCTCACGACACACGCATAACCACAGACACCAATGAGTCGCCATAACACGGACTTCAACATCCTGGCTGCAACAAAATTTACCACCAATGGAAATGGCTCAAAGCCTGCACCAATGGATATTGAATCCATCTTTGGTGAGAACGCTTTCGGATTGGACGAGATGAAAAGTCGTCTCTCCGTCGAGGTGTACGAGACGCTCCTGGCAACCATCGATCGCGGCGAACCGATCGATCCGACGATTGGAGATGATGTGGCTCAGGCTATGAAAGAGTGGGCTATTGAGCGAGGTGCGACACATTTCACGCACTGGTTCCAGCCTCTTACCGGTTCTACGGCCGAAAAACACGACTCCTTCATCACCCCTAACAAAGGAGGTGGCGCGATGGCCCGTTTTTCGGGCAAAGATCTGATCCAGGGAGAGCCCGACGCATCCTCTTTCCCGAGTGGCGGCCTTCGTGCAACGTTTGAAGCCCGCGGCTACACCGTCTGGGATCCTACATCGCCAGCCTTCATCGTCGAGAATCCGAAAGGATCATACCTCGCCATTCCTACCGCATTTGCCTCCTGGGGCGGCGAAGCGCTGGATGCCAAAACACCCCTGCTCCGTTCGATGGAAGTCATCAACAAGCAGGCGCTTCGCGTCCTCAAGTTATTTGGAACGGAAGGAGTGGCGAAAGTGACTTCGACGGTGGGCGTGGAGCAGGAATACTTCCTGATAGACGAGCAGTATTACTACCGCCGCCCGGATCTGATGACCTGCGGTCGCACACTGGTCGGCGCGAAACCTCCGCGTGGACAGGAGCTGGATGACCACTATTTCGGGTCGATTCCGGATCGCGTATTGAGTTGCATGCTCGAGACCGAGAAGGAACTCTATCGTCTCGGTATCCCGGTCAAGACACGCCACAATGAAGTCGCACCGAGCCAGTACGAGATTGCTCCCATATTTGAGAACACCAATATTGCGTGTGATCACCAGCAGCTTACCATGATCACGCTTCAGCGAATCGCTCGAAAGTTTGGTCTGGTTTGTCTGCTCCACGAGAAGCCATTCAAGGGCATCAACGGGAGCGGTAAGCACAACAACTGGTCGATTGCAACCGATACGGGTATGAACTTGCTTGAGCCGGGCGACAATCCGCACGATAATCTTCAGTTTCTCTTTTTCTGTGCAGCGGTCATCAAAAGTGTGTACCGCCATCAGGATCTGCTCAGGGTCTCGGTCGCTTCGGCTGCGAATGATCACCGCCTGGGCGCAAATGAAGCGCCTCCTGCCATCATCTCGATCTTTCTGGGCGATCAGCTGGAAGATGTGTTTAACCAGATTGAGAAAGGATCCGCTACAGAAAGCAAACAGGGTGGCTCGATGTCTCACGGGACGCCGGTGCTCCCGAACCTGCCGCGACACGCCGGCGACAGAAACCGAACCTCTCCGTTCGCTTTCACGGGCAACAAGTTCGAGTTCAGAGCCGTTGGCTCCAGTCAGAGTGTGTCCTTTTCGAACACCGTCCTCAACACCATCGTTGCCGAATCACTGGACGAGATGGCCACCTCGCTCGAGGCCAGCCTGGCCAGTGGCGCCTCGCTCGAAGAGAGTGCCGGAGATGTGATCCGAGCGGCGGTTCATGAATCGAAAGCCATTATTTTTGGTGGTGATAACTACTCCGAAGAGTGGCATGCTGAAGCCGAGCGGCGGGGACTTTTGAATCTGAAAACGACGCTGGATGCCCTCGATACAATGGTTTCGGAAAAGAATATCACGCTGTTCGAGAAATACAACGTTCTCTCCGAGGCGGAACTGCGCAGCCGCGAAGAGATCTGGGTCGAGCAGTACTTCCTGACCATAAATATCGAAGCGGAAACCACCGAATCACTGGCGCGCACGATGGTGATGCCGGCTGCCTCCAGCTACCTCTCCTCGCTGGTCCAGACGATCGAGCAGGGAAATAGTGTTGGTGTTTCGACGACAGGAGTCAAGGAGGTTGCCGATCACATCGCAGCCTACATCGATGAGCTTCAGGTTGCCCTCAGCGAGTTGATTGACAACAACAAGGATCTTGGGGGCGAATCGGTTCACGATAAGGCGCTTCACATGTTGAATTCCGTGATCCCCTCGATGAATAAAGTTCGCCACGCCACCGACCGGCTTGAGCGCATCACATCGGCTGATCTGTGGCCGCTGCCCACCTATAGAGATATGCTTTTTGTTAAATAGCCGGTTCAGGTATTCCCGGAAATGGCGAGGGCGGGCCGCAAAGCGGCCCGCCCTCCTGTTTTGACCTGTACTCGCTGGTCAGTGAATCCCAATCGTGTCCGGCTCGCCGTCCGGATCACCATTAACTGAGCCGCCGTCTCTTATGGCTCCTAGAAGAGCTAATCCTGCCGCATGCGGGGTAGCCATCGATGTGCCACTGATGGTCTTGTATCCGCCGTTCTTCCAGAGGGAAGAAATGCTCGATCCGGGCTCGCAAAAATCAATTGGAGGGTTACCGTAATTCGAGTAGGAAGCCCAGTTGTCACCTTGTCCCATTGCCGAAATGGTGTAGATGTTTGCACCGTCGGTACTCGCAGGAGACTTTGATCCGGCGTCGGTAGATTCATTTCCGGCAGCCAGAATCAACGTGGCAGAAACAAGCAGGATTGCGAGGTACGCACTGTTAGCTTTCATTTTATTCCGATGATGGAAAAGAAATATCATACATCGATCCGTTATAAACCTAAACTATCCCGAAAAACACGTATGTACGCGTGAATTCGGAAGATCCGTTGCAAGACAAGTCGATGTGACGCGCTTCACGAGGCTGCCAGAAGGCAACGATTACGCTCGATCCCGATTTCTGATGGTGGGCTCGGACTCACCCTCTGCGTCCGGCCCTTCCAATTCGATCCGCGAAGTGCTGGGCTCCTCGGGAAGAGACACGCGCGATTCTCGCGCGCGGGACAGTTCGCCTCTGGAAGAAATGAGTTCGAACGAAGCAATCATCTGGTCGATTTTCTCCTTGAACCGATCTATGTATCGGCCGAGGCCGAACCGTCCCAGCAGGAACACGGTCGATACTGCACCGATGATTGCGGCTGCCGCCGGAAATCCGGTCATTTCAAGGGCACCAAGAACAATCGGAAGCGACACAACTAGACTCAGAAAAACTGGAGTCATGAATAGAACAGCCACGGACGGGTTGTTCCAGAATACACTGATTCTCGTCTGACCATTTACAAGCCGGGCGGTTACCTGGGCGCTTCCGACATCAGACTTTACGGTCCACTCGAAGGTGTTCTTGCGGGTCGAAACCACACCAGGATCCTTAAATGTGTTGCGAATGGGTGTGATCATTTCTTCCCAGTCGGTGGATGATATTTCACCGTCGAGCACGATCTCCCGATTGTAAGAAAGCGGTCCTCCAATAAAGTTCTTTTTTCCCGGTGTCTGCCTCGATGTCTGAAGCTCCGCCGCCGCCTGAAGAATGAAATCCGGATTGAGGCCAGCTTCGGTGCCCAACTGCTGTAATTCCTCGACGGACAATCCCATGGACGCCGTGTCCGAGTCGTCATGCGATAGTTCGGCTGCACGCTTCAGGATGAAGCCGATTTCGGTCTCGTTGAATAGTTTCATTGCGTGATTTTGCGAAGCGTCTGATCCTGGGAAGAGCCCCAAGTATACGTCTAATTGGATGCCGGGGTGCATTCGGGGTGCGTTCGAAGTACAAACAGGGTGCAATCGGTATGCCTGAACGCAACCCGAGGGGCGGAATTTCGTCTGTTTATCGGAATAGAGGATCGCAAGGAGACGTTTGTCCCTTCGTCACACATCGATGCGTCGCGACGCAATCAGATAGTCGCTATCTTATCGGCTGCCTGACATTTCGCTACCCCACTTATCACCGTTTTCATCGGATGCCCAAGGGCGCTCAAGACAATACGTTTTCACAGTCGAGTGAACAGGATCGTTTGCTGGTTGCCCGTGCTCTGGACGGCGATCAGATGGCGTACCATGAGTTGATGAAAAAGTACAGCGGCGCGCTGTCTCGGCACGTCCAACGAATGGTGCGCAAGACTGGCGAGGTGGACGATCTCGTTCAGGAGTGTTTCATAAAAGCATTTGCGGCGCTCAAATCCTATTCCTCGGACTACGCGTTTTCGACTTGGCTCTACAAGATCGCGACCAACCACACGATCGACTTCCTTCGCAAGAAAAGACTCAACACGATGTCGATCGACAAGCCCATCCAGACCAAGGACGGCGAGGTGGAATACGAACTTCCAGACATCTCCTACCGACCTGATCGGCATATCGTAGAAGACGAGCGCAAGATGCTCATTCAGGAAGCCATTGATCGGCTCCCCCAGAAGTATCACCGAGTGATCGTGATGCGCCACCAACAGGAAAAGTCCTACGAAGAGATCGCTCAGGAACTGGATCTACCACTCGGAACGGTGAAAGCTCACATCTTCCGGGCCAGGGCTCTGCTCTATCGTTTCCTGCGAGACAAACGGCACATTCTTTAGTGCGCGTTTCGTTCGAGCCAGTCGCCCGGCGTGACAGCCAGCTCAGGGAATGCGTTCAGTAGCTTTCGGTCGTAGGTGAGTAGTGGGGCATCCATCTGCTGCGCCATCGCCAAAAATTCGCAATCATAGGTCGAACATCCTGAATCGAGAGCGAGGCGGAGCACGTGGTCGTCTCCGACCGTTCCCGTTCCGATTTGCATCAATCTCCTGGCTAGCCTCATAAACTCGTCGGCTTCAGCAATTGAACAGCGCCCGATCCGCATGTATTTGAGAATGGCACTCCGGAGTTCACTTATCCATAAGATAGGCGCGTGCCAATCCGCGTCGATCCTTCCAACAACTCTCGTTTCAGCGCTGCAATCCGTATCAATTATTGCGTGGACGATCACCGACGAATGTGCTATAATCATTTTCGGCCTTCTAGAATTGCCTGTCGGATTTCATCATTGGTTGTCGTGAAATTGAGTTGACTTCTGAATTCGTCGATATCCCTCCAGAGTTGCTCTTGGTCGCGTTCGAGCCGTAGGGAATGATCTATTATTTCGATGATTTCGCTGTTCATGCTTCGACGATGAAGCTGAGCCCGTTTTTTCAAGCGAGCGTAGACGTTGTCAGGCACGTTTTTGAGAGAGAGATTCACTGGCATGATAGGACACCATCATTAAATAGTACCATAAAGATACCAAAACGGTATCCAATAGTTTCGACCTGATTGAGCATAATCGACACCTGTCTGCCGCTCTTGTAACCGACTGTAGGCCCAAACCTGTGCGCACGGGCAGGTAGTAAGGTGGTTTTCGTTTTCTGCGCCGATTCACAGGCGGGGAGCATGTCAGGTGGTATTTTGTGCTTTAATCCTACTGAGTGACCCGAAAAGAGATGCTAGCACGCTATACACGCCCTGAAATGGCCGCTCTCTGGAGCGAACAGGCCCAATTCGACGCCTGGCTTGAGGTCGAAATTGCAGCGTGTGCTGCGTGGTCGAAGCTGGGTGTGATCCCAGCAGAAGATGTCGAACTGATCCGCACGAATGCGTCATTCGATGTGGACCGTATTCACGAGATCGAAGAGGTCACCCGTCACGATGTGGTTGCGTTCACTCGAAGCGTGAGTGAGTCGCTGGGCGATGAGCGAAAATGGGTTCATTACGGGCTGACATCCTCTGACGTAGTTGACACTGCATGGTCGGTCAGACTGAAGAAAGCGAATGCGCTCATCCTTACAGAGATTGATCGTATGATAGAAGTGCTGGGTCGGCGCGCTGATGAACATCGACACACGCTGATGATGGGTCGGACTCACGGCGTGCATGCCGAGCCTACTACATTCGGCCTCAAGCTCGCGCTCTACTACTCGGAAATGAAGCGCAACCGCGAGCGGTTCGTCGCGGCCGCTGAAGGCGTCAGAGTCGGAAAGGTCTCAGGTTCGGTCGGCACGTTTGCGCATCTACCTCCTGAAGTTGAACAGTACACCTGCGAAACGCTGGGTCTCGAAGTGGCCGCCGTTTCGACGCAAGTATTACAGCGCGACCGTCACGCACATTATGTATCGGTCCTCGCGCTCATTGGCGCCACGATGGAAAAGATAGCCGTCGAGATTCGCGGCCTTCAGAAATCTGAAGTCCGCGAAGTGGAAGAAGCTTTCCGCAAAGGTCAGAAAGGCTCATCGTCGATGCCCCACAAGCGCAATCCAGTCGGCTCAGAAAACATCACCGGGTGTGCACGCCTGCTCAGGGGATACATGGTTACGGCCTACGAAAACGTGGCCCTGTGGCACGAACGGGACATTTCCCACTCGTCTGCCGAGCGCGTAATATTACCGGATTCGACGACGGTGCTTCACTATGCGCTGTCACGATTTGTGTCCCTCCTCGATAATCTGGTTGTTTTTCCCAAGAATATGCTCCGCAACATGCAGCGCACCTATGGCCTCTACAACAGCCAGCGATTGCTCAATAAGCTGATCGACAAGGGTCTCATGCGCGAAGACGCCTACGACCGGATTCAACCCTGCGCCATGGCGGCGTGGGAAGAAGAACGCCAGTTCCTGGACATCGTCCTCGAGTCCGATGCCGTCCGAGAGCATCTGTCTGAAGAGGAGATTCGGGACTCGTTCGACGATGAGTATCATCTCAAACACGTCGACCTGATCCTGAAGCGCGTGGGTCTCTAGGC
>CALBJU010000451.1 GCA_937893205.1 uncultured Bacteroidota bacterium | reverse complement strand
TACTGTGCGAACCTTTTTATTTCTTCTGTGCGGCGCATTTTCCACTGCCGCCTCCGCTACTGCCTCCACTACCATCCACGCGCAGGATGTCGTGATAAACGAATATCTACCTGCGCCTGTGTCGGGCCATTCGGAATTTGTGGAGCTCTTATGGCGAGGCAGCGAACCTCTTGAGGTCTCCAGAATCACCTTCCGTGATTCGAAGCAAACCTGGTCTTCCATTGACTCCCCCGCAATCGTTCTGCCGGGTGAGCTGTTCGTGTTGGCCAAGGCACATTCCCCCTTTCCTGGCTCGGAGGAGGGCTCGTTTCAACTGTTCCTGCCATCCTCTTGGCCAGCACTGAACAACAGCGGTGACTCTCTCGTCGTGGCCATCAACGGTGTGGAAATCGACCGCGCGGGCTACCGCGCCTCCGACGTCGTGCAGGGACGTTCCCGCGAGCGCATTTCTGTCGCCGTGAGCAGCAGACTTTCCTCGAACTGGCGGACCTCCGAGCACCCAGATGGATCTACTCCCGGTGCGCCAAATACCGCGACCGTGTTGGCCGAAAATGAAGCTGTTCGGGCACGTGTTGGAGATTTGCTGATCACCGAAATTATGTTCAATCCGCTGCAGGATGCGTTTGATAACCTTCCCGATCAGATGGAGTTTATCGAAGTGATGAACGTCTCGGGCCATCGCTTGAGCCTGAACGGAATCTGGCTCTCCTCTCTTCCCGACGAAAATGGACGCTACGATTCTCTTGGTGTTGGTTGGATCGCTGGAGATGTAGCGCCCGAGTCCCTGGCGGTCCTTTTTCGATTGCCCACGTCCGCAAGATCCTCTGGAATTACGGGCTCCGAATTCCTGTCCCGGGTGTGGCCCTCGTTCGCGTTGGCGTCTAGGTCAGCAAAACTTGTCCCTCTTGATCGCAGCCTGAGCCTCTCTAACCAGGGCGAGCTCATCGTCTTGAATAACGGCAGTGGTGAATCCATCACGGAGGCCTGGTATGAGCCTGGCATGCATCACCCCATTGTGGGAGATGGCAAGGGAGTGTCCCTGGAGCGCAGCCCGACAAATGGAGTTCCGAACTCCTCCACCCCGCTGATCTCATCCACTCATCCGGAAGGGGCTACACCTGGATATCACCGATCTCGCCCGGGTGGCCAGACCTCGGGCTCTGACGCGGCCACCTTGCGCGTTGAACCCGCTTCTTTTTATCCCGAGCACCGCGAGTTTGCGTTTCAAACTACCCTGACAATCACGACAAGGTCGCAAGATGCGCTGGACGTCGTGAGCGTTAATGTTTATGACCTGGGTGGACGACACCAGAGAACCCTCGTAGGCGGAAGGCTTTTCTCCTCGACCTGGACCTCGGTATGGGACGGTAGAGACGACTCAGGGCAGCTCGTACCTATGGGTTTTTACATCGTATCGATACTGATTACTCACTCGGAATCTGGTCAGGTGTCCCGGCTGAAAAAGCCCGTATCGGTAATTCGATGAATCCCGGCCAGTCAGAGATCATCGACTCTGCCCAGGTACCGCAAAGCAAGGAACAGCCGTTTTTTCACTTCGTTGCAGAACTATCTACGTCTATCAGACAGGCATCATACTCAATCAGACAGGCTGTTTTTAGCAGCCGGCATACTCGCAACAGATGAGCACCGCTCCACAACAAGAAATTGTTCAAAGTTCGGGACCAGTATCCCTGACGGATCGTGCGGCCGATGAAATCCGCAACATCATAGCATCCAAGAAGTTACCCGATGGGTTTAACCTTCGGGTCGGCGCGAAGGGTGGCGGTTGCTCTGGAATGAGTTACATCCTCGGATTCGATCGAAAACGGGATCACGATTTGGAGTTCGAGGTCTCGGGCATCAAGGTCTTTATGGACAAGCGCCACGGTCTTTACCTTATGGGAGTTGTCGTCGATTATAAAGATGGACTCGATGCTCGAGGATTTACGTTTGATAATCCCAACGCGACAGCCACGTGTGGCTGTGGATCAAGTTTTTCAGCCTGATATCGGATACCTTCTAAGCATAAGTCTTAAACCATTGCGCGTACTCGGTAACGGTGCGGTACCGCCCCAAACACATTAGTATGGAAGGCAATTTTTCAAATCGCGTCAGGGACGTAATTTCTTACAGTCGTGAAGAAGCCATTCGTCTGGGACACGACTATATCGGCACTGAACACTTGCTCCTCGGAATCATCCGGGAAGGTGAAGGGATCGCGGTCAAAATCCTTCGCAATCTCGGATGCGATCTCTTCAAGCTGAAGAAATCTATCGAGGACACCGTGCGAAGCACGGGCGGCACACTGACCGTCGGAAACATCCCTCTGACGAAGCAGGCCGAGAAAGTTCTGAAGATCACCTATCTCGAGGCCAAGCTCTACAAAAGCGATGTAATCGGAACCGAGCACCTCCTGCTCAGCCTCCTGCGCGATGACGAAAATCTTGCCGCACAGATCCTTCAGCAAGGCTTTTCCATCACTTACGATGCCGTCCGCTCCGAATTGGATACCATCATCAGCGGTAAGGCTCCCGCGACGCGGACCACAAGTTCTGGATCGGGTCCAAGCTCCAAAGGATCAGGAGCTGGCCGCTCTTCGGGTGCAAAAGAGCGCGGAGGAAAAACGGAAAAGAGCAAGACTCCCGTTCTCGATAATTTCGGAAGGGATCTGACGAGCCTCGCAGAAGATGACAAACTTGATCCCGTAGTAGGTCGCGAGCCTGAAATTGAGCGGGTTGCCCAGGTTCTGTCTCGTCGCAAGAAGAACAATCCCGTTCTGATCGGTGAGCCGGGTGTGGGTAAGACAGCAATTGCTGAAGGCCTCGCCATGCGTATCGTTCAGCGCAAGGTCAGCCGCGTACTCTTCGACAAACGCATCGTTACGCTTGATCTGGCTGCTCTCGTTGCGGGAACGAAATATCGTGGCCAGTTCGAGGAGCGCATGAAGGCCGTGATGAACGAACTTGAAAAAAGTTCAGACGTCATTCTGTTCATCGACGAACTGCACACGATTGTCGGCGCAGGTGGCGCATCGGGAAGCTTGGACGCCTCGAATATGTTCAAGCCGGCCCTCGCTCGTGGAGAAATTCAGTGCATCGGAGCCACAACGTTGGACGAGTACCGCCAGTACATCGAAAAAGACGGAGCCCTGGACAGGCGTTTCCAGAAAATTCTGGTCGACCCGGCAACTCCCGATGAAACCATTGAGATTCTCCTCAACATCAAGGATAAGTACGAAGAGCACCACAATGTCTTCTATACCGAAGAAGCCATTCAGCTCACCGTCAAACTGTCTGAGCGCTATATATCAGACCGGTTTCTACCCGATAAGGCAATCGATGTCATGGACGAAGCGGGCGCAAGGGTTCATCTGAACAATATCAAGGTCCCCCAGGAAATCGTCACGCTCGAAAATGATATTGAGGCTGTCAGAGAGGAAAAGAACCAGGTCGTAAAGAGTCAGAAGTTCGAGGAAGCTGCTCGCTTGCGCGACAAAGAAAAGAAGTTTCTCGAAGAGCTGGAAATTGCCAAAAAGGATTGGGAGACGAAATCTGAGAATGAAGTTCACGATGTCACCGTAAAGGATATCTCAGAAGTGGTGGCGATGATGACGGGTGTACCCGTCGATAAAATATCTGAGCCCGAATCGCGCAGACTCCTTCACATGGAAGTAGAGCTAGAGAGCCAGGTGGTCGGGCAGGGTGAGGCCATCAAAAAGCTTGCTCGGGCGATTCGCCGGACGCGGGCCGGATTGAAGGATCCAAAGCGCCCGATCGGGTCGTTCATATTTCTCGGTCCAACAGGCGTAGGAAAAACCGAGCTGGCCAAGAAACTGACGGAGTATTTGTTTGACTCCCAGGAATCACTCATCAGAATTGACATGAGTGAGTACATGGAAAAATTCTCCGTATCCAGACTCGTTGGGGCACCTCCGGGATATGTCGGGTACGAAGAGGGCGGACAGCTGACCGAAAAAGTGAGGCGTAAACCTTATTCGGTTGTTCTCCTCGATGAAATCGAAAAGGCACACCCGGATGTTTTCAACATCCTCCTTCAGGTACTTGACGATGGTCTTTTGACCGATGGATTGGGGCGCAAAGTCGACTTTCGAAATACGATCGTCATCATGACATCCAATATTGGCGCTCGAGATATCAAGAACCTGGGCAAGGGCATCGGATTCTCTCAGGGTGGCCAGGATTTCAATTATCAGACCCTGAAATCCACTGTTGAAGACGCATTGAAACGGGTGTTCAATCCCGAATTCTTGAACCGAATTGACGATGTGATTGTCTTTCATCCTCTCGAGAGAGAGCATGTGTTCGAGATCATCGACTTGATGGCGGCAGAGCTGTTTGGGCGAGCCAGTGAAGTCGGCGTTACGGTAGAACTTCAGGCATCAGCCAAGAAGTTCTTGGTGGATAAAGGCTACGACATCAAGTTCGGTGCCCGACCACTTCGACGTGCCCTGCAAAAATACGTGGAAGATCCCATGGCCGAGGCCATCCTCGGACACGATTTAGGTGAGGATGATTCGCTCGTAATCTCCTACGATGAGAAGAAAGACACCGGTGAGCTAACCTTCCGGAAGACGAACAAGTCTGCGAAGAAGAAAAAGGCACCGGCGAAGTCCAAGACGCAGAAGTCTGCTGCAAGCAAGACCAAATCTCCGAAGGTTACTGCGGCGAAATCCAAATCCACGAAAGAAAACGGAGCGGCAAAAAAGGCATCTACTGAAGAGGCTGTCAAGCCGGAGCCGGAAGAGACGAAAGAAGAAAAGTCCTGACCGAACATACTGTCCGGGCTAGCCAGGCTTATCCAAGCGTCCAGTTGATCCCGCGCCCTTCTTCGGGGTGCGGATATTTCCAGGTTACTGCGCCTTGATCACAGGCATAGAGGCAGGTGCCGCATTCGATGCAGTCTTCGAACTGGAAGTGGACCTGGTCGTGTTCGTCGAGTGTGTAGCACTTCGCCGGGCAAATACGTGTCGTGCATTTGTGTGAACAAGTCGAATTACAGATTGACGTATCCACCTCGATGTGGGCTCGCGCGTCCGTGCGACCTTGATTTCGATAATTAACCAATCCGAGGCGCTCCGATACGGAAAGCCTTTTGGGTGCCTGGTCACTCATATCGCGCGTGCTCCTTTCAATCCCAGTTTGACCAACTCCCAGTAGGATGCATGTCTCTTTATAGAGGCCCGCATCATGGACGATGCCTTTGGGGTTGGCTCACTGTCAATGGTGAAAAACTGCCGCCCGAAATCGCAGATTAGATTGGGAATGGCCCCGAACATCTGTTCCTGGTGCAGTAAGTGGACGGCATCCTGGAAACTCCTCATGTCCTTGAGGACATAGCTGTTCTCTAGCGCCGTCCGGTAATTCGAGAGCATGGAGCTCGAATAATCCTGTTTTTCTTTCGCTGCAAGGGCGGTTTCAGCGGCCAGGATTCCACTTCTCATCGCATAATCCATCCCCTGAATCGCTTTCCCCGCGTTCAACAGCAGGTGCGCTGCTTCTCCGACGATCATCGCACCATCCGTGTAGATCTCTGATGGGATACCCCTGATGTCTCCAGTCGAAACGACATGGGCAGAATACTCCACCGTTTCTGCGCCCGCTATCATGTCCGCAATCGCCGGGTGCTCCTTGAATCCGTTCAGCACGTCATACGGGGTTTTTTTCTTGTCTCGAAGGTCCCGCATTCCCAAAACGAGGCCCAAGGAAATCGAATCTCTGTTGGTGTACAAAAAGCCTCCCCCCTCCACGCCGTCTGAACACATACCTACAAACTCATTGGTCAAACCGGAGCGTCCACTGAGTTGAAATCGGTCCATCAGCTTGCGCTCGTCGAGCTTGAGCACCTCTTTTACGCCGACCGCTACGTAGGTATCCGGCACATAGTCCTTCTCCAGCCCAATTTGTCGGGTAAGTAAATTATTTACCCCTTCGGCTATGATCACACAATCGGAGTGGAAGGATTCTTCTCCCGCTCGGATGCCGACGACTCGTCCGTCTTCCTGAAGAATCTCTTCGACGAGGATATCTGTCGCCATGAAGGATTCCTCTGCCTGGTCACTCGCGTCTATGGCCTCCTGGACACGATCAGCCAGCCAGGCGTCAAAAACAGAGCGCAGAACGGTGACTCCCGCGTAGGGCGTTTCTTCGAAATGCCTCGACTTGAAGTCTACGCTGAACGCGGACTGCTCATCCATGAAGGTTAGCCTTCTGTGGTTTACGAAGCGTTCAAAGCCCAGACCCTCCTCCCAGTAATTGGGCACCAGTCGAGCCAGGTCACTTCCCCACAGTACGCCTCCCGAGACATTCTTCGCACCACAGAACTCGCCGCGTTCAATGAGAAGAAAGCGGGCATTACCACGCGCTAACATCATTGCTGCGCTCAGACCTGCTATCCCGCCGCCGACGATTATGCAATCGAACTTGTCTTCCATACTTCCTGAGTTTTCCTACTGAAGCACTTTCTTCAGCTCCGCAATCAGTATAGGTAAGATTTTGAAACAGTCTCCTACCAGACCGTACGTGGCGACGTCAAATATGGGAGCATCCGGGTCTTTGTTAATGGCAACGATCACCCTACTGTTCGACATGCCCGCTACATGCTGGATGGCCCCGGAAATTCCGACAGCAAAATACAATTCTGGAGACACCACTTTTCCAGTCTGCCCGATTTGAGCAGTTGCCGGAAACAGATCTGTCTCAACTACCGCACGCGAAGCTCCAATTGCGGCACCGGTGACGGAAGCAAGCTCTTCGATGAGCGCCTTGCCTTCAGCGTCGCGAACGCCCCTTCCTGCTGCCACGACCACACTTGCCTCTGAGAGGTCCACCATATCGCTCGTTGTCGTTACAACCTCCCGCAGGACCGGCTCCAGCCTCGATGTATGCATATCCAGACCAATTCCCACAATGTCGGCTGCAGAGCCTTCACTGGGTGATGGAGTTGCCTCGTAGGACCCTGAGCGAACGGAAACCAGCACCAACGGGTGACTGGTTTTCGTTCGCGCCATCATCTTCGCCGCCATCACTGGTCGCTCGCAGGAAACATCGTCGCCCGAAAGCTCGAATGACGCCACATCAGGCAGTATCGCGGCACCGCAGCGGATGGCCAACGGTCCCAGCACGTCCTTAATAGACTCGGTCGAACCAGCCACAAAGAGTCGCGGCATCGTCACATTGATCGCGGTGGTCAGTCCTGTGACTAGCGGAGCATTCAGATGAGTGTCGAATATGGGGTTAACCAGTGTGTAGACTTTCGTCGCACCGTGTCGAAATGCTTCGTCTGCGAGAGACGTTGCTTTGGAGTTCAGGATCAGGGCCTCAACCGCCATATCAGAAGAGGCTCCCACCTCTCGGGCTCTCGAAAGGGCCTCAAGCGAACTTCGCTTTATCCGACCATCATGGACGGACAGGTATACAAGAATTCCTCTCATTAATTCGACTTCTCTACTGATTGATTTGGCGCGTTGGTCATTGCAGTAATCCGGCTTCGGAGGACAATTTTGAGATCAGAGCCAACACCATCTCCTCGGGCTCCCCTTCCAACTTAATTCCGGGTTCTCTTCCCGAAGGGGGATCAATGCTCACGACGCGTGTTCGACTTTCCATGGTAGGAGCATCCAGCGTCTTAATCTGCTTTCGCTTGGCCCCCATTATTCCCTTCAAGGAAGGGATGCGAGGATTGTTCATGTCGTTGGAGCACGTCACTACGCAGGGCGTTGGCAGTTCCAGAATTTCCTGTCCGGAATCTCCTTGCCTGGTGACGATCAACTTGTCCCCTTCAGCCCTCAGACCTACCGCATTCGTTGCATAAGGCAGCCGCAGAAGCTCAGCCAGCATTCCGCCTGTAAGACCGGAATCGGTGTCCTGAGACTGCTTGCCGGTTAGAATGACGTCATACGAGTGATCCTTGAAATAATCGGCCAGTATGTGAGCGATCGCATGGGAATCAGTTGCGAAGCCTTCGCCCAGCACCAGGTGTGTGGCCCCCGATGCTCCCATTGCGAGGGCCTTGCGAATAGTCTCGGTCGCGGGCGGTGGGCCTACGAGTACAAGGTCAATCTCGCCACCATCTGATTCGTTGATAACGAGTGCCTCTTCGACGGCCGAAGCGTCATACGCATTGAGAACCATTCGACCGGTTTGTACCGCCGCCTGCACATCTGGTACTTGTTTTACACAAACGCAAAATTTCATCGTACGAATCGAGCTTTTTACTATCTTTCAGTCGCCATTCTGGATATAAATAAAGGCCCGAGGGCCTCGTTCAGAATTGCGCAGAAAAGTACGAACCGCTTTTAGACCGTCAAACCGAAATCAGCCCAGAGAGTTGTCTCCATGCATGATTCAGCCATTCTTCGCGGCGCATCTCGCTTCTTCGCACTATTAATGGTGCTAATCGTCTTTACGGCGGTGAGATCTGAGGCCCAATTTGCGAATTCTCGCTTCGGTTTTGGGTTCAACACCATGCTGAGCGCGGATCACGGCCTGGGTCTGGGTTTTCGCGGGCGCATCTCCACACCGATCAATGCCGATTTGTCTTTTGCGTTTGATGCGGGCCTCACAGGCTTCATTCTTGGGGGTAGCGATGACGCGGTCTTCATCGTCGATCCTCAGGTATCCCTCATAATTACGCTGCCCGGTGTCGAAAAAGCACCGTACCTGCTTGCGGGAATGGGTGCTTTCCTGGACATCTCAAAAAACGACGACTCACTCACCGGACCGACGGTTCACTTCGGAATTGGAAAGGTTCATACCCTTCGTGAATCCATTCTCTTCTACGAGCTGGACCCGGCACTGATTATCGGAAAAGACAAGGTTGCCGCTGCAATCCCCTTCCGCATAGGAATCATATTTTGATCGACCTCTGACTTTACGGTGAGCGACCTGGCCGGACTTTATCTCCATATACCCTTCTGCTCACAGCGCTGTTCGTATTGCGACTTCTATTTCGTAACCACAGAAAAATCCCACACCGGGTTTGTCGAAGCGCTCTGCCGCGAAATCGAGCTTCGAGGAAATGGATACGGAAAGCGAGAGCCCATCGAGACCATCTATTTTGGTGGCGGAACCCCATCCCAGCTCGCTATATCTGATCTGGATCGGATCATCGACTCAATAAACGATGCATTCGACACGTCGAATGTGCTAGAAACAACACTTGAGATCAATCCAGAGGATGCCTCAAGTGACTATCTCAACGGCCTTCGCACTCTCGGTATCGATCGCCTCAGCGTCGGTGTGCAGTCGTTTTTTGACCGGGACCTGGATTTCATGAACCGGGTCCACGATGCCAAACTCGCGAAGCAGGTGATATCCGACGTGCGGAAGGCAGGATTTTCGAATTTTTCGATCGATCTGATTTTCGGTGTACCCGGACAGCCCGCTGAGTACTGGGCTGCGAATCTCGAAATTGCACAATCGTTTGAAGTGCCCCACTTGTCGACCTATAACCTGACCATTGAGTCCGCAACTCCCCTAAAGAATCAGGTTGATCGCGGGTTGATCAAACCCGTTTCGGATGAGGATGCGGCCTCGCAATTTACCTTCACTATTGATTACCTCCGTGAGCGTGGCTACGAGCACTATGAGATCTCAAGCTTCGCCCGGCCTGGTCACCGCGCGAAACACAATCACAAATACTGGAGCCACGCGAACTACATCGGCTGCGGCCCTTCGGCTCATTCATTCTGGTGGAAGGGCCTTCCTGCGGAGAGGTGGTCGAATGTCCGCAACCTCAAGAAATACGAAGCCCTGCTGATGCAGCATGTTGCTCCCCTGGAGGACAAAGAACAACTGGGTCTGGACACACTGGCAGATGAATACATTCTCCTTCGCTTACGTACATCAGATGGCCTGAATCTTCAAGAACTGGAGGATCGGTACGGCGTTGACCTGCTCATTGAACGTGTCGATGAACTGGCCCACCTCGAAGAAGGGGGCCTTATCCAACCCATCAGAAATCAGATTGTCAGGCTGACAGATCTCGGTAAAACTTTATGCGACTCCGTAACGGCACGCCTGCTACCGGACTCCTCGGATTGACCAGACCTCTAGGATTAAGCAATCCTCTCGCATTAACCAGACTTCTCGGATTAGTAGCTGCGGTTGCCATCATGACATTACTAAGTGGATGTAATTCGAAAAACGATGCAGCAAATAAGATCGCTCAAGACATCCAATTTCGTGCTGATGGTGTATTGGACTTCATCAATCCAGACAGCGCCATCGTCATCCGAATTCTGATCGAGGTAGCTGAGACCCCTGCAGCGCAGGCTCAGGGATTGATGTACAGACGGACGATGCCCGACAGAGGCGGGATGCTGTTTGTCGATGCTGCCGAATCCATGCGATCCTTCTGGATGAGAAATACGTCTCTTGCCCTCGATATCC
>CALBJU010000450.1 GCA_937893205.1 uncultured Bacteroidota bacterium | reverse complement strand
AGTCACCGTGCTGGAACGATTGCGTGCCCGCGGCCTCGCCGAGGGTTCGGCCACGACGCCTGAAGAAGGTGACATTCCCATCTATCCCCTTGGATCGGGATCCGATTATTCTCCGTTCCTGCAGCACGCGGGTATTTCCTCGCTGAATCTGAGCTTCGGAGGAGAAAGCAGCGGCGGTTCGTATCACTCGGTATTCGACTCGTTCGAGCACTATACCCGCTTCGGCGACACCGATTTTGCTTACGGGGTTACGCTCGCAAAAGTAGCCGGTCGCGCGACGCTCCGGCTCGCGAACGCCGAAATGCTCCCTTTCCGGTTTGAAACGTTTGTCGGGCACGTAGCCGACTACGCAGACGAAGTGGAGGCCTTGGCCGATAAAATGCGCGAAGAGACGGCGAAGCACAATAAACTAGTAGAGTCCGGTGTCTACGAGCTCTCTTATGATCCGCAGGGCGGAATCGCCCCACCAGCCGTGAAGAGCCCAGTGCCGCACATCTCGTTCGCGGTGGTTCACAACGCGGTCGAGGATCTTCGCGTCACGTCCGGGGCGGCCGACAAGGCCGTAGCAGGGGCCGTAGCGTCTCCTGAACTGAATAAACTTCTTGCCCGACTTGAGCGCTCGATGGCATCGGACGACGGCTTGCCCAGGCGCCCCTGGTTTCGTCATCAAATTTATGCGCCGGGGTACTACACGGGCTATGGGGTGAAGACACTTCCTGGCATTCGCGAGGCCATCGAAGAACGCAAGTGGGAGGAGGCCGACGAGCAGATGATCCGCGTGGCGGCCACGTTGACTCGGATCAGTGATGCCTTCCGAGATATAGCGAAAGAAGCTTCGAAATAGCTCACCACAGACACACTTTGGATTAAGCCACGACCGGTTGGATTGAGCCATGACCGGGGAATTCGCGTTGCGCGATGGTCGTCGGTTCCTTACCCTCATCAGTTCCAAACCAAACCATTTTGACCGATGCGCGCTTTTACCATACTGCTCCTTGGGGCGACCTTTTTTCTGTCTTCCTGTACGACGATCAATCTGACCGACCCCGACCTAGGCGCGAAGACCGGGTCATCGACGCCGGCGAAATCGGCTGATGCAGACAAAAAGAAAGACCCGCCGTTCAAACCATGGAAAGAGATCCTGAAGGACACTCGGGCCATCAACGGCTTCTTCAATCTGCATCTCAAGCGTGACCAGAAACTCTTTCTAGAAATTCAACCTGACCAGATCGGGATGGACATTGGATTCATGAGTCACTTTTCGAAAGGGACTGGCGTATTTGATATTCACGACGGACTCTACCTGACTACCACGCGCATTATGCGATTTCGCCGTGTTGGCGACACGATGTATCTGGTACATATGAATATGCGGTTTACGGCGGACGAAGGTAGCCCGATGCGTAATTCGCTCGACGACAACGTGGGGCATTCCATCATCGGATCCTTCCCCATCCAGACACAGCACGATACCACCAAAGCTGTGGTAATTGATTTTACCGGATTCATTGTGTCGGACTATATGCAACTGGCAAACCGGATCAAGCCCTATTTCGGCAATCGCGCGGTGCAATTCGTTAAAGACAAATCGTACGTCGACCAGGTCATGTCATTCGAGAAAAACGTAGAAATCGACGCCATGCTGACCTATAAACCAAATGGCAATTCATCGTCCTCCTCCGCTGGAGTCTCGACCGTGTCATCCATTCCGGTGGGCGTCAGATATTCTTTCTTCGCGCTGCCCAATGATCCCATGACGCCTCGCCTGGCGGACGATCGGGTCGGGTACTTCATGGGCGCCCAGCGAGACTTTTCGCGCGATAAGAGCCCCGATCAGATGATTCGATACATCAATCGCTGGCGTCTCGATAAAAAAGATCCTACCGCCGCCGTGTCCGATCCCGTCAAACCGATCACCTATTACATCGATCGAAGCGTCCCCCACGAATACAGGCAATGGGTCCGGGAAGGAATCGAAGGCTGGCAGAAAGCCTACGAAGCCGCAGGATTTTCCAACGCCATCATCGCCTTGGACGCCCCGGACGATTCCACCTGGAGCGCGGAGGACATGCGTTATTCAACTGTGCGCTGGACGGCAGCCCATTCCATGGGATACGCGATTGGACCCTCGCAGACCGACGTTAGAACGGGTGAAATCCTGAATGCCGACATCCTGCTCTCCTCCACATTTATGCTTGGATGGACGAGTGAGTGGCAAAATCTGGTGGGGGAAAACGGAATGCTCACCCGCATGGAGGAGATGCAGCGCAAGATGCAAATGATGTCTCCTGGTGAGCTTGATCGCGTGTGTCTCGCCCAGTTTGGAAAGCAGTACGAAATCGGACTGCTCCAGACTGCACTGCTAGCCGACGCAACGGTGATCGGAGAGGTGCCAGCCGAATTTTACGGTCCCTCGATTCGCGATCTCGTATTTCACGAAGTGGGCCACACCTTGGGCCTCAGACATAATTTCAGGGGATCGGGCGCTATACCCTATGACAAGCTGCAAGACAAGGAATACACGAAAAAGAACGGCCTGACGCTCTCCGTGATGGATTATGCAGGAACGAATATCAATCCGGATCGGGATAATCAGGGGTATTACGTGAATGAAGAGGTGGGATCGTACGATCTCTGGGCGATCACATTCGGTTACTCGGCAGCTCCCGAGGGTGTAAGTGACGCGGACCACGCCGAATCCATTGCTCGCCAGGCTGCTGATCCGATGCACGCCTACAATACCGATGGCGATACCCATCTGGGGCCCTATTCCGTTGATCCATTGTCGAGTACATGGGACCTGACCTCGGATCCAATGGCGTACGCCGTGGATCAGATGAATCTGGTAAAGCAGATCATACCGGTAATCGAAGATCGGCTCGTAGGAGAAGGCGACGGATACAGCCGATTGAGAGGTGCTGTCAACGGGCTGCTGTTCACGCAGTACCGTCAGCTGGCCAGTGTGGCCAAGATGGTGGGTGGCTCGTATTTCTCAAGAGACCACAAAGGCGATCCGAATGGTCGCGTTCCGTTCACGCCGGTATCGGCCACGGATCAGCGCAATGCCGTGAAGTTCATCCTGGACAATGCCGTGGGCATGGAGGATTTTCCATTCAGCGAAGAACTGCTCAACAAAACGCCTCCGAGCCGACATGACGATTGGAACAGCAGATCCTCCCCTCCGGTGGATCTGCCGATCCACGAGTCCGTTCTCCGTTTGCAAATGAATACGCTCAGCACGTTGACTGATCGTCGTAGGCTGAGTCGCATGATCAACAACGAACTGCACACGGCGGACAATTACACGGTTGCTGAACTGCTGGAAACCGTTTCCGATGCCGTCTACTCGTCACTCGGATCTCGTTCGATCTCTTCGTTTGATCGAAACCTACAGCTGGTCTACGCCGAGTATCTGGGCGCGATGATGAACAATCTTCGACCCTCTCCATTTGTCCCCGTAGCGCCAAACGAAGCGCGTGCACTGGCCCGATTAGAGCTCACCGAATTGAAGGTCGAGATCGCAGATGCGCAACAAGCGAGTGGTCTGGACCGGGTCACGGAAGCGCACCTGGGAGAACTCGCTGCTCGGGTCAAATCGGTATTCAATCTCAAGGATGTTAAGGAAGTGAAATAAGGACATGATCAAAAACACCCTTCGCTCATCTCGATTCGTTGTCTTACTGCTAGTTCTGGGCGCCTCTCTATCGTCTTGTTCGACGCCTGACACGGCTCCCCCGAACATCCTGCTCATCTTTACAGATGATCACGCGAGTGCGGCAATCAGCGCCTACGGATCGACTTTCAATAACACTCCCAACATCGACCGACTCGCCGCCGAAGGCATGCTGTTCGAAACCGCGCTGGTGACCAATTCCATCTGCGCGCCCAGCCGGGCTACGGTGCTGACAGGTAAGTACAGTCACCTGAATGGCCAGATGGTGAATGGACCGGCCTTTGATGGCTCGCAGCAGACCTTTCCGAAACTGCTCCAGGCAGCGGGATACACAACGGCAATGATCGGGAAGTGGCATTTAAGAAGTGCTCCAACCGGCTTTGATCACTATCAGGTCCTGGTTGGACAGGGGCCGTATTACAATCCACCGATCAGAACGCCGACCGACACTACAATCATCGAAGGATATACCACGGACATCCTGACCGATCTGGCTCTCGACTGGCTGGAAGATGGAAGGCCGAAGGATAAACCGTTCCTCTTGATGTACCAGCACAAGGCTCCCCACCGCAACTGGCAGCCCGGACCGGATCACATCGACGACTTCATGGATCAGGAGTTTGAAATGCCCGCGACCTTTTATGATGACCATTCCGGCCACTCTTCAGCCCCGGCCCAGTCTGTCATGCGGATAGACCAGCATCTCAACGCCAACGATCTGAAAATCACGCCACCGCGCAATCTTACCGACGAGCAGCTCGCGCGTTGGAACGAGTCCTACGACCCCAGAAATGAGGCTGTTCGCGCTTCGGGTCTACATGGAGCCGAACTCGATCAGTGGAAATTCAACCGCTACATGCGGGACTATCTTCGTGCTGTTCAGTCGGTAGATGACAATATTGGCCGCGTTCTCGACTATTTGGATGAAACTGGCCTCGCAGATAACACCGTTGTCATTTACGCTTCCGATCAGGGCTGGTATCTGGGAGAGCACGGATGGTACGACAAACGTTGGATGTACGAACCGTCTCTAAAAACGCCGTTCATCGTTCGCTGGCCCGGCCAGACCGAGGCTGGAGTTCGGAACAGCGATCTGGTCTCGAATGTCGATTTTGCCCCAACCTTTCTGGATATCGCGGGAGCGGATATTCCGGCCGACATGCAGGGTAAATCTCTCGTTTCTATCTTGAAAGAAGGCTCGGATCCGGATTTTCGGGATGCGTTCTACTACCAGTATTACGAATACCCCGCGTCTCACTGTGTCAGGCGTCACTACGGCGTACGGACCGACCGCTACAAACTCATTTATTTCTACGGGATCGATGAGTGGGAGATGTACGATCTACAGGAAGATCCCGATGAGGTGAGCTCGATCTACGGTATGGAGGAGCACGCGGTGTTGGAGGCGAGCTTGAAGGTCCGTCTCGATCAGCTCCGCGAAGAGTACGAAGTGCCCGAAGATACCCGTCCGATTCCAGATGGAGTCTGCGGGTCTGATGTTACGGGCTGGATGGGGTACGACGCGGACTGATTGGGCGATGCAATCTCACATCGCGGATGATCGTATATTGGCGGCCCGCGCCAAAAGCACGTCTGGAACGCGCGTCTGGCGCACGTCCAGATCGCCCCGTAAGACTTCATTCCCTCCATGCTCTCAAATCTTAAACTTTTCTGGTCGTTTTTGGTCCAGCGGAAGAAGTTTTGGCTTCTGCCAATCATTGTAATGCTGTTTCTACTCAGCGTTTTGATTGTATTTGCAGAGGGCAGCGCCCTTGCGCCTTTCATTTACACGTTATTCTGAGCAGCCGTTTATCGGCGCTCTTTCAGAGCGTATTCCCACCGTTGGGATGCGAGAAATTCGACTCGTTTGGCAACGCACATTCTCGGCATTTCAGCCTACTACCACGACTCCGCCGCGTGTATCGTACGCGACGGGGAGATCGTAGCGGCCGCTCAGGAAGAGCGATTCACGCGTGTCAAACACGACCACCGATTTCCATCCAATGCGGTAGAGTACTGTCTCCGTGAGGCAGGAATCACGTCATCTGACCTTGACCTGGTAGCCTTCTACGATAAGCCCTGGCTCAAATTCGAGCGCCTGCTGGAGACGTACGTAGCTTTTGCCCCCGTGGGCCTGCGCTCGTTCATCAAGGCCATGCCAATGTGGCTCAAGGAAAAGCTCTGGATGGATGGCGCGATCAAGAAGGAGATTGGTTTCGAGGGAGATATTCTTTATCCCGAGCACCACCAGTCTCATGCGGCGTCCGCGTTCTATCCATCGCCTTTTGAGAGGGCCGCAGTATTGACGCTGGATGGAGTCGGAGAATGGGCAACCGCTTCGTGGGGGCGCGGTGACGGACGATCTCTCGAACCCATCGCGGAGATGCGATTTCCGCACAGTATTGGACTGTTGTATTCAGCGTTCACTTACTACACCGGGTTTCGAGTCAATTCCGGCGAATACAAGGTCATGGGCCTCGCTCCTTACGGTGAGCCGCGCTTCAAAGACCTCATCCTGGATCATCTCATTGACCTCAAGGAGGACGGCTCGTTTCGGATGGACATGCAGTACTTCAACTACTGTCAGGGCCTTACGATGACGTCTGAGAAGTTTAGCAAGCTGTTTGGCGGGCCTCCGCGGAAGCCGGAATCAGAAGTGACCCAGCGGGAAATGGACCTCGCCAGGTCGGTTCAGGAGGTGGTTGAAGAGATCGTGCTCAGGATGGCGCGGCACATACGGAAGGCTACCGGCGAGCGAAATTTGTGCCTGGCCGGGGGCGTTGCTCTCAACTGCGTGGCGAATGGAAAGCTGTTGCGGGAAGGGATCTTCGACGAGATCTGGATCCAACCAGCCGCAGGAGACGCGGGAGGTGCGCTCGGCGCGGCGCTGTTCGCATGGCATCATCATCTTGAAAACGATCGTGTCGCAGTCGGTAAGGACACCCAGCGGGGTTCTTACTTGGGGCCAGCCTTCAGCTCTGAGGACGTTGTGGCCTTTGCTGAGACACAAAAGGCAGTATTTAATCAGTTAGACGACTCGAAGCTGTTCGATTCGGTTGCGGAAGCTCTTGATGAAGGAAAAGTGGTCGGATGGTTTGCGGGCCGAATGGAATTCGGCCCGCGTGCGCTTGGTGGCAGAAGCATTCTGGGTGACGCACGCAACACAGACATGCAGACGACGCTCAACCTGAAGATCAAGTATCGGGAATCATTCAGGCCGTTTGCTCCCATTTGCCTCGAATCGGACGCTACCGACTACTTCGACCTCGATCAACCATCGCCCTACATGCTGCTCGTGGCGCCCGTTCGTGAAGATCGACGGCTGGCAGCTTCGGATGAGGATGTGTTCGGACTCGATCAAATTCGTGTGCCCAGGTCTGACGTGCCCGCCATAACCCATATCGACTATTCGGCTCGGATTCAGACCGTTGATGGGGAGCATCATCCACGTTTGCATCGGTTGCTCGAGAGCTTCAAAGAACGCACCGGGTACGGCATCCTGGTCAACACCTCTTTCAATGTGCGTGGTGAGCCTATTGTATGCACGCCCGAGGACGCCTATCGCTGTTTCATGCGGACGGAAATGGACGTACTCGTGATGGAAGACCTGGTCTTTAAGAAATCGGACCAGCCAACATTTAAAGACACGAGCGACTGGCGGGAATCCTACGCACTCGATTAGGCAGCTATTCCAAATATGCCTCTGACCACAAACAAAAAAGAACTTCGGAAATTCGGCCTGGTGATGGCCGGAGCATTTTTGCTGCTCGCGGCCTATCTCTGGTACCGCGAGATCACGAATCCATGGTGGATCGGGAGTATCGGGGGCGCTTTTCTGGGGCTCGGGCTTCTGGTTCCCATCGCCCTCGCCCCCATCGAGTTCGTCTGGATGAAAATCGCCCACGTCATGGGCTTTGTCATGACCCGGGTCATCCTGACCCTGGTTTTTTTCCTGGCAATCACGCCTACCGGGCTCGTTTTCAGATTGCTTGGCAAAGACCTGCTTCAAAAAAAGATCGATCCCAAAGCGGACACCTACTGGATTCCGGCAGAGCCCGATGGGCCTTGGACCAGGCCTGATAAGCCGTTCTGAGAGATTTTGTGCGCGTCAGAGCATCTCGGTTGCATCGTACCTGGCCGCTTATGGACTCGGGTTTCGGGCCCATAAAGGAAGAACAACAGGTTTATCCTTTTTCGAGAGGCCCAATCCATGTTCAATCTCAAAAATACTGGCTCTCCAGCCGTGAGACGTTCATTGCTGGTCTTGATACTCGCCGTCTTATTCGCTGGCTTTCGCCGGAAACCAATTCAGGCTGCTGCAAGACGACTTTCATCGAGCAGAAAGTCACGTTCACAGCACAAGACCTCGATATTCGAATTCCCACGTAAGGGAAGAACTTCCGTCTCGGCCTTCCGTCGCACAATGCGGGCCTATGGAGCTCGAGTCGCTTAGTACCCCCTCCTTTCTGGCTTCCGATTCGCCCACCAAAAACGGGTCGGAATAATGCCTCGTACATTCTTGTTCAATCAGTACCATTTGAACTCCAGCAATCCTCGATCCTCAGTGAGTCGAAGCACCCGCTTTACATTCAGCGCATTTTTTTCTGTCGCTCTTCTGGCAGTGATATTCGTGCAGCCCGCGCTCTCGCAAAATGATGGCCTGCTTGAAATTGATGGCCCGATGCAGCGGTTTCTGAACCGACAGCAGACAGCAGAAAAACTGAATGATGCAATCCTTTCGCAGCGCCCCTTGTCAGTGTATGAAGCTAGACTCTACTTGAATAGAATAGAGTCTCTGGAAGGTGTTGACGGTCAACTTTTGGCTCAGTTTCTGGGCAATACAGCCTATCCCGGGGCGGTGCGAGGGTCAAACTGGTGGTCCCGAGCTTTCTCTAATGGACGCGATCTTTTTTCAAAACGAGATTCCACGTGGTCTGCTCAGATCAATCCCATTCTCCACCTCAGCGCCGGACGCGCGTTTTTTAATGAGGATCCGGGTGGTCGAGAAACAAGAAACATGTGGCGATTCAGCAGGGGGGTTCGCTTCTCAGGCCACATTGGAAAGCACGTCTATTTCGAAGGCCAGTTCACCGAAAACCAGGAGCAGGTGGTGGATCCAATCGTCGCATTTCAAACGGCGCCTGGTCGACCAAACACGAAGCTCACGGACGACGATGCCTACGATTGGCTGGACACCCGCGCCATCGTCGGTTATTACTCAAAGCATTTTGACATTCGAATGGGTCGCGACTCGAATCTGTGGGGACACGGTGCGAAGAGCACCGTGCTGTCAAACGCGGTGGCTACCTACGATCAGGTTCAAATAAGGACTTCTCTCTGACGATTTCGATACACGGCCCTTTTTTCTTCGCTGGCATCTTTTGGACCAGAAACGGCGTCTAGATTTCTACCGAAAAAATACGCTGCTTCTCATGCGCTGTCCGTTCGACTCGGCGAGCGAACCGAGCTCAGCGTATTCGAAACACTCGTGTTCGCGACAGACTCTCTCGATACACGATCTCGATTTGATTTCGCATACGCCAACCCAATCATTTTTCTTCGTGCAGCCGAGCGGGATCGGGGCTCACCAGACAATGCCATGGTGGGCATTTCCGTATCGTATCGACCTGTTGATGGGATCAAGCTGTACGGAGAGTTCTTGCTGGACGAGTACGGTAAACGTGACATTGGAAAGGCCCACTGGGCCAACAAGTGGGCATGGCAACTCCGGACCCATCTCGTAGATATTGGACTACCCCGCACTGATATGCGGGTTGAATTCGCGCGAATGCGACCGTTCCTGTATAGTCACAGCGAGACCATCAATTCCTACACGCACTTTGGAGACGTCATGGGTCATCCCGCCGGCCCCAATGCATGGAATTTATTTATCGAATCGTCCTGGATTGCGTCCCGAAAAATGACTCTGACCGTCGTAGCAGATATCACGCATCAGGGTGTCAATACGGATGAGACATTCGGATCTGATCCGAATGTCTCGTATGATAGCCGCGCCTGCGAAATCGGCAACGACTTCTTGCAGGGAAACTTGGTCAAAGCATCTGCTGTGGCTGGCCTCATGTCTTATGAGGCCAGCCGGATCTATTCTTCGACCTTTCGGCCGCATTCGTTTCTACCGTGCCGGAAACTGGATCAACAGAGTCCTATCTATTGCCCCGGCTCGTCGTTCGTTGGGGAAGCGCTGCTACGCATTTCTCTCGATGAGTAGTTGAAGACTGGCTGAGAAGTCGGTCTTTTTTCTGATATTGCGTGCTTCACCCACAAAAGTAGTCGCATGCGCCTTTTCATCACCCTTCTCTTCGCCTTCTATCTCTTTCCGAACTCCGCAATCGCCCAGCAGTCAATGGACGAGGCGTATGGCGACAAAATAAAGGAGTACACCACAGAAGATCGCTTCTTGAGTGACCTGGTTGACCACCTTCCCCTGTCTGATTCCGTTCCGAGTCCGCTCGACTATTTCGGAACCATCATCGGCGCGCCAGACATCCTCCACTACACGGACGAGATTTACGGTTACCTCCGTGCACTCGCGGATGCTTCTCCGAATGTGCTTGTGCGAAATATTGGCTACACCGAAGAGAATCGCGAGATGATAGAGGTGATCATCGCCGATGGAGCCACCATCGCGGATCTGGAGCCCTATCGAATCGCCCTGAATCGCCTCGCCGACCCTCGCACACTTTCGGAAGAAAATGCAAAAGATGTTATTG
>CALBJU010000449.1 GCA_937893205.1 uncultured Bacteroidota bacterium | reverse complement strand
ATGACGATGGGAATGGCCCACGATTTCAACAATCTGTTGAGTGGAATATTGGGTCATACACAGTTGTGGAGGCTTGAAACCGACCTGGATGAAAGCGCCCTCGAACACATCTCCACTATCGAAAATGCGGCATTAGGCGGAGCCAACCTGGTCTCAAAGGTCCAGCAGTACATCCGGCAGGAGGCACGATCTTCTTTTGAACGCCTCGATTTGACGGCACTCATTATTGATTGTATTTCCTTCACGAAACCATACTGGTACAACGAACCGCGCCGTCAAGGAATTGACATCGAAGTGGTCCACAGGCTCGACTCCCTCCCCCCAATCGAAGGATCTCCAGCCGGTCTGCGCGACGTGTTCGTAAATCTCATTCTGAATGCGGTACAGGCCATGCCAGATGGCGGAATCATCCGTATTGAGGGCACGGCAGACGAGAGTGAAATGCGGATCCGGATTTCGGACACGGGAACAGGAATGAGCGCTGAGGTTCGAAAACACGTATTTGAGCCCCTCTATACCACAAAAGGAGAACGTGGGACCGGGATGGGACTGGCAGTTGTGGCTGGAACGATGCGAGAACATCAGGGCGACATCTCTCTTGATTCAGAGCTCGGCAAAGGAACCACATTTACGCTTCAGTTTCCATTGAACGTCTCAGAGTCGGAAGCCCCCGTAGAGCGCCCACCCGTCACCGGCAACGGCGGCGATGAATCCCGACGAGTACTGGTAGTCGATGATGAGGAAATGGTACGAACCGTTCTGTCACGACTGTTGAAGCTCCGCGGACATACGGTAACGGCAGCAGCCTCTGGGAAGGAGGCGATAGATCTCTTTAGGTCCGGTGATTTCGATATCATACTGACCGATCAGGGAATGCCTGAAATGAGTGGTAGAGAGTTGGCCTACCAGATTCGAAAATACGATGACGGGGTTCCCATTCTTTTGCTGACGGGAGACACAGATATCAATTTCAATCCGGTTTACATCAATCAGGTGCTGACAAAACCGTTCAAGATCGATACGATCGATAGCGTAATTGCCGCCCTGACCTGACGATTCAAACACAATTCAGACAAGTTGTCAGGATAGCTTGTTTGGCTTGATTGTTGGATTAGTCGGGACAACGAAGCCTGCAGACACACTATTTGCAATATGCACCAGGACCTTGTTCTTCTTCTGGATGACGACCCGGAACAGAGTATTCCCCTTCCCACGGCGGATGAAGAGAAGGAGATGAGTACGTCCGACATACCGGACTCTCTTCCCATTCTCGCACTTCGCAATACGGTTCTCTTTCCCGGAGTAGTCCTTCCGATTACCGTCGGAAGGGATGCATCCCTGCGCCTGGTCAAAGATGCATTCGGCGATGACCGCCTCATTGGTGTGGTAGCACAAAAGAGATCTGAGACAGAAAATCCAGCCCCTGACGACCTCTACGAGTTCGGAACGGTTGCAAGCATCCTGAAACTCATCAAGATGCCTGATGGCACCAAGTCGATAGTAATACAGGGAAAAAGACGTTTCAAGATTGCTCAGATCGTACAGGAAGAGCCGTATTTCACAGCCCACGTAGAGCCTGTCATAGAGGATCTCGCGGGTGATGACATCGAAATTCAGGCACGTATTCGATCCATCAAAGAACTCGCCATTCAAATTGTAAACCTGTCACCGAATCTTCCGAGTGAGGCAGCTTATGCGATCCAAAATATTGAGTCCCCGACATTTCTCATTCACTTTATAGCCTCGAACCTGCAGATCGACGTCCAGGATAAGCAGGAGCTACTCGAGACTCTTCCGCTTGTAGATCGGGCCGACCTGGTCATGACGTATCTCAATCAGGAATTGCAGGTACTCCAACTATCTGAAGAAATCCGCACTCGAGTCAAGAGTGATGTGGATCAGCAGCAACGAGAGTATCTCCTGCGTCAGCAACTGAAAGCTATTCAGGATGAGCTTGGTGAGTCGGAAGGAGTTGGAAATGAAGTACGCGAACTACGGGAGAAAGCGGACAAGAAGGCGCTTCCCGACACTGTTCGGGAAGCGTTGGAGAAAGAAATGGAGAAGCTGTCGAGATCCAATCCTGCTTCACCTGATTATGCGGTCACCCGGAACTACATCGACTGGATTCTGGACATTCCGTGGCTAGATTACTCGAAGGATAAGCTCGATATCCGCAAAGCCGGCAAGATTCTGAATGAAGATCATTACGGCCTTGAAGCGGTGAAACAGCGCATCCTGGAATATCTGGCTGTGCTGAAGCTCAAAGGAGACATGAAAGCTCCAATTCTCTGCTTCCACGGACCCCCTGGCGTGGGTAAGACGAGCCTTGGAAAAAGTATCGCGCGTGCGCTCGGTCGAGAGTTTATTCGCATGTCACTCGGAGGAATTCGAGATGAAGCCGAGATCCGCGGTCATCGAAGGACCTACGTCGGCGCGCTGCCCGGTCGCATCATTCAGGGAATGAAGAAAGCCGGAACCGCCAATCCTGTCTTCATGCTGGATGAAGTAGACAAGCTCGGTGCGGATTTCCGGGGAGATCCTTCCTCGGCGCTCCTGGAGGTACTCGACCCAGAGCAGAACATCGCATTCAACGATCACTACCTGGAGGTCGATTACGACCTTTCAAACGTACTTTTTATTGCCACAGCGAACTATCTCGAAATGATTCCTGCTCCATTGCGCGACCGGATGGAGTTGATTGAGATAAACGGGTACACTCAGGAAGAAAAGCTGGCGATTGCCAAGCAATATCTCGTACCTCGACAGATCGAGCGCAACGGTCTGAAAAAGGACCAGTTCAATATTTCAAATGCGGCATTGAAGCTGGTGATAGACGGCTACACTCGAGAATCAGGAGTCCGCCAGCTGGAACGGACGGTTGGTGCTGTTGCTCGGGGAGTCGCGAAAAAGGTAGCAATGGGCGAGTCGGAAGGAGAAAAAATTGATGCCAAAGACATTGAGTCTTATCTGAAAGCCCGCAAGTACTACTCCGACTTGGCCGAAAGGACCGAAGTCCCCGGTGTTGCAACCGGCCTGGCATGGACACCGGTCGGTGGCGATATCCTGTTCATTGAAGTGTCGGTTTCACGGGGCTCGGGAAGAATGATTCTGACCGGACAGCTTGGTGACGTGATGAAGGAATCGGCCCAGGCCGCTCTTTCATACGTAAAAGCCAATGCATCAGAGTGGGACATTCCTTCTGATGCCTTCAGATACTGGGACCTGCACATTCATGTGCCGGCAGGAGCGGTCCCGAAAGATGGACCTTCAGCTGGCGTTGCCATGTTGTCGGCATTGATTTCGATCTACACGCAGCGCAGAGTACAGAACCGAGTCGCTATGACGGGGGAGATTACCCTTCGCGGTCTAGTGCTCCCGGTCGGTGGTATCAAAGAGAAGGTTTTGGCCGCGAAGCGAGCTGGAATCAAGCTCGTAATCCTGCCCGAGAAAAATCGCAAAGACATCGAGGAGATAAAAACTTCGTCGCTTCGAGGTCTTTCTGTCTCATATGTGAAGCGAATGGAAGATGTAATCGAGATCGCCCTGCAGAAGCGAGCCATAAACAAGCCCAGTGAATTCTTCTCGATTCCAGAGAAAGAAAAAATCAATACGCGGGCCGGATCCAACGGCTCTTCATCGACTTTGCTCGAAACTCGATAGAATTATCGCTTCCCGGTTGAAGATTTCTGGGATGTTGGTTCTGACTTTTCATCAAGAATGACCGCGTCGTCAATTTCTTCTGATGAACCCTCTAAAAAGGCATTTTCAGCCATCGTCCAGACGTCCCCAATGGCGTTTACGGTGTAATCGAAGATCGTTCCGATGGTATTGAAAGCCGTCCCGGCGATAAAAATCGCCTTTCCCACTGGATTCAAGCGATCAAACTCAACGATTTTGTTTTCTTCGTTCGACATACAGTCAGGCGATGAAAACCTGCCGATGGTCTAGGAAGCGTCAGCAGATTTCTTTTTCGGGGCCGATTTTTTAGCGCGTGCCTTCTTGGCAGTCTTCTTCTTAGTCGACGCCTGTTTAGTAGAATCTTCGCTGTCGGTCGAGTTCGTGCTTTGGGAGGAGGAATCCCCATCGGCATCCGCGAATGCCTCTTTCATGGCTTCAGAGACCTGCTCACCTGCCTTCTTGAGTCCGTCCGC
>CALBJU010000448.1 GCA_937893205.1 uncultured Bacteroidota bacterium | reverse complement strand
TCTGGTATTGCGGAATGCCCCGAGAAGTGGAAACCCCTGCACTCAGAAAGCCGTTCATGCGGCCTGAAGTGATGCGATAGTTCGCGTAAAACGATTCAAAAAGCGTTAGATGAGTCTCAAAGCCTTCTTTTCATTAGTTACGATGTTGTTGGCGGTTGGTCTGGTTCAGGCCCAAACCCAAAACACAGCCCCCTCAGATGCTCCGAGACTTCTGCAATCTCCTGAGATTCTCGAAATTCTTGGGATCTCCGTAGAAGGCACGACAGACGAATATGCGAATAGTTTTATCCAGCAGACGTCAAGATTGACGATTGGACAAAAGCTCACCGTTCCGGGAGATCCTGCGCTCGGTGATGCGATCAGATCTATCTATCGACTGCGGACCTATGAGGATGTGCAGGTCGTCGAAGAGCGACGGGTTGGGACTGGAATCTTCATCGTCATCCGAGTGCGCGAGGTCCCGAAACTCCGTGAGTATTCATTCAGCGGAGTAAAGAAGGGCCACCAGAAAGATCTTCGGAAAGAAGCCCCTCTCGTGACAAGAGGACCCGTTCACGAGAACAGCATTGCCAGGACGGTTCAGATCATTGAAGAGTTCTACGCTGAGAAGGGATACCCGCTGGCTGAAGTAGACGTTCTCCGATCCGAGCATGACGATAATACCCAATCGCTGGATTTTCAGATAGATCGAGGACCAAAGGTCAAAGTCAAGAAGATCCTGGTTCACAATAATGAAGGACTCTCCGATGCTGCCATCGTTGGTGCGATGAAAACAAAGCCAAAAGGGGGGTGGAGATTCTGGCGCAGTGGGAAATTGAATAAAGATGAGTATGAGAAGGACATCGACCGAATTCTCGCCAAATACAATGAGAGCGGGTATTACGACGCGGAGGTCGTGAGTGACTCGGTCTACATAGTAGATGCCGATCAGAAAAAGCCGTCTCTGGTGATAGAACTGGAAGTGCGCGAAGGTCCAAAGTATTACGTCAGGAATATTGATTGGCAGGGAAATACGCTGTTTCCCGACGAGATGCTTTCCTTGCGTCTTGGATTCTTGAAAGGGGACACGTTCAACTCCAAGAAATTGACGGAGAACATTTATGGAGCCGGAAAAGATCGAGATGTGTCCAGCCTCTACATGAATTCGGGGTATATGCGCTTTGGCGTGAATCCTCAAATAACAGTGGATGGAGATAGTTTGGACCTTCTTTTCGACATTTTCGAAGGCGAGGTGTACAAGTACGGAATGGTGGGAATTGCCGGAAATGTAAAAACCATGGATCATGTCGTTCGACGTGAACTCACGACGATTCCAGGAAATAGGTTCAGCAGGACTCAGATCAGAGAGTCGATTCGCCGTCTGATGCAGCTCAATTATTTCACGCAAGAATCCCTGGCGGCGGGCCCCGGTGTCGACATCAATGAGGAGAGCAAGACGGTCGACATCGACTGGAATCTCTCAGAAACAGGAACGGATCAACTGGAGCTCTCGGGTACCTGGGGCAGGTTCGGTCTGATTTTAATGCTTCGTTTCAGCTTTAATAATTTCTCGGCTCAGAATTTTTTCAAGGCAAGCGAATGGAAGCCTCTGCCAGCAGGTGATGGCCAGCGATTCTCAGTCGGAATACAAACGAATGGCAGGCGATACCAGCAATACTCGCTCTCTTTCACAGAGCCATGGTTCAAGGGAAAACCACGACCGGTGGGCTTCTCCTCGTCATTCTCTCGAATCTCGGGGCTGGATGTTCTGGACTCGGGTGGCGGTAAACTCCTGACGTTTTCTCAGCGAGTCTTTTTTGAGCAGAGACTGAAGTGGCCGGATCCATACTTCAGCACGTCAACCCAGGTTGGATACCAGTTTTACAACAACGATGATTGGATCTCGACGCTTCCGTTCGGTATCAGCCAGGAAATCACTATCCGGCAATCATTAACGCGCAACAACACCGATCACCCTCTTTTTCCAAGTAGCGGGTCCAAGTTTTCGCTTTCACTCGAGATCGCACCGCCCATCGGGGACCTGATCCAGTATCACAAATGGCGTCTGACCAATTCCTGGAATACGCCGCTGGCACCTAAAATTTCTCTCGGATTCAGCGCCGACCATGGCTACATCGGCTCTCTGGACGATCGTGAAGTCAACTTTGAAAGATTCATCGTGGGTGGCTCACCGTTCGAGACTCAGGGCTTTTACAGCTTCTTTGGTAAGGACATCGTGTACATGAGGGGGTATCCTCTCGGCGCCCTGGGTCCCAGAAGTGCGGACAATGATCCGTTTGGTGGTCGCATCTTGAATAAATACAGCGCAGAATTGCGCTGGATGGCCATTCAGTCGGAGCAGCTGCAAGCTGCGCCCTACGTATTCCTGGATGCAGCAAACGCCTGGGACGGTCTCAACTCCTATAATCCAACTGATCTGTACCGCTCTGCCGGATTTGGAATGAGATTCTTCTTGCCGATTTTGGGAATGGTTGAGATGGCTTACGGTTATAATTTCGACACGTTTGAGCCCATTAATAACAAGCATGATGGCTCCAAAAAGTGGACGTTTCAATTCAGCCTGGGACAAGGATTCGGACAATAGTTAGGTACCAGAGTCCAATATTCTGTACACCGAGAGACCACTTGGGTAATCGAGAGTTATTCTTTCCTCGAACAGAAAGGACCCTCCCGCTAGAACTAACCAATACGTTTTCGTCATGAAAAAATCTTTGACTCCCGCCTTCGTGCTGTTCGTCGGAATGTTGATGTTTTCCTCCGGTCAGGCCCTTGCCCAGCAGAAGATTGGGTATGTGGATTCCGAGTTCATTCTACGGGCGATGCCTGAGTATCAGACCATTCAGCAGCAGGTTGACAGAATGGCGCAGACGTGGCAACAGGAGCTGGATGACATGAGGGTAGACGTAGACGAGCAATTCCGCGAATATCAGGCCAGAGAGCTTCTTTATACAAATGATGAGCGGCTGAATCGACGACAGGATATTGTTCGGGCGGAAGAGACTCTCGAACGCTTACGGGTTAAATACTTTGGTCCGGAAGGGGACATCTTCTTGCAGCAGGAACAGTTGATGCGGCCGCTCCAGGAAAAGATTTTTCAGGCCATCAATGAAGTAGCAACCACCGAGGGATATGACTACGTTTTCGATTCTTCGGGCGAGTTTCTCTTCATGTTCAAGAGAGAACAATTTAACCTCTCTACGAGCGTGCTTAGAGAACTTGGCATAGACGTTGAGAGTATCCGAGGTTGAACAACATTTGTTAATCTTTTAACCGGCTCCATTCTCGCGGGGCCGTTTTCTTCATCACGGAACTCATTGAAAGGGCTCTGTGGACAAAAACAGACATGAAAAAATCCATTTTCAGTATCCTTATTGCCCTTCTGATGCTCGGCATCACACAGGCAGACGCCACTGCTCAGTCATTGAAAGTCGGATACGCAGATCCCGAAATTATTATCACGTACATGCCTGAGTATCAGGGTGTTCAGCAGCAGATAGCTGCAGAGTATCGCACCAGTCAGGAGGCGCTGCAGGCGCTGGCTGAAGATTTCCAGGAACGTGTAGACCGCTATCAGAAGCAGCTTCCTTTGCTGTCGGCAGAGCGCCAGGCAGAGCGGGAAGCCGAGCTGACCGCACTCCAGGCAGAAATTCAGAATTCTGCTGCATCCAAGGACCAGGAGCTGGCCGCCCGTCAGGATGATTTGATGGCGCCTCTCTTGCAGATGGTTCAGGATGCAATCGACACTATCGCGAAGGAGAAGGGTCTTGATATCGTAGTACGCTCGCCCGCACTACTGTATGTGAATCCGGATACCGTAATCAACATCAATGTTGATATAGCTCAGCGCCTGGGCATCGAAATCGAAGACGATTCGACTGCTTCGAATTGAATCAGCAAAAATAGCTGAAGATTCAGGCGGGCGCCCACGGGGCGCCCGCCTTTCTTTATATTGATGCCGGGATTGTCGGTCGGGAGTTTTGTTTAAGTACAAGGCCCAGGCCGTGATTACGAGCTCTCTAGAGAGGATTGCGGTTCGCCGAAGAGTTTCCCTCCGAAGGCGTCCTCTTCGAGTGCTACCCGACAGAAGGTCATTATCAATGAGTACGCAGTTGTCAAATAGCTCACCGGAAAGTGCAGTTCGAGTTACGACTCG
>CALBJU010000447.1 GCA_937893205.1 uncultured Bacteroidota bacterium | reverse complement strand
CTTTTATCAACCCGATGAGACCTCGCTTCTGAATGGACTCGATACTGACCAGATACGTCCAGCCCTCTCCATCGACCACGGTGACCTCGTCTCCCTCTTCCAGTCGCAACACGCGCGTAGCGTGCCGCGCCTCTTCTTGGGAAAACGCAACGGATGTGCCGGATATCGAGGTCGGCGGCACATAAAAACGATGTTTTGAAGTGTTCATTTCGGGTTATGACGCCTATTAGAGACCAAATGAGATGCCCAGATGGACTTTTCCTTTGGCCAGCGCATCTTCATTGTTCATCGCGTAAGAAATATTTACGGGTCCCACTGCCGTCTCAAAGACGAAGCCGAAACCAAATCCTGGGTGCCAGTTTGCTGATCCGGCAAGATCGTCATTATTGCCCCGTCCGCCATCTCTCCTCTCAACGAATCCAAGATCAAAAAAAGCGAAGCCATAAGACACATTGTCCAGAAATGCCCGCACCTCAAGCATCGCCCTGGCAACCGTCGTGCCCCGAAAACGGTCTTCGTCATACCCGCGAAGCGTTGAAGCGCCTCCAATTCGGAACAGTTCACTTTCGTCCAGATCCCGCGAATGAATGATGCTCATGTCCACTCCCATCACAATAGACAGGGAGCGGCGCACGGGTACAAAAAGCCGTGTCTCCATAGTCAGCCTCTCTTGATCATCTCTCGATGAAACCCGCAGGGTGTCCCGATTCACGTCAACCCGGCGAGCGTTACTGGTTCGAACACCCCGCTCTAAAACCGTTTCGAGGGAAAAACCCCTCCGAGGTTGGAATGGATTGTCCACTCGTACAAAACGAAAGTCAATGCCGAAAAAAACACCAGCTGACGAAGCCACGCGCTGGGAAGAGGATAAGATGGACTGCCCCGCCTGGCCGGGCCTTGTAGACTCCCTGCGCAAACGCACACCCATCTCTACACCGCGTTCCAATCTCAGCGCCATTCCTACTCCAAAAGAAGTCTTGCTATAGGTCGAATCCTGTTGATAGCCTTCAAAACGACCGCGAAAACGGAGAGGAAGTCCAAAAAACAAGGGGTCTTCCACCTCTAACCTCACCGAACTCGCCTGCCCCGGAAGCCGGTGGATCTCTGCTCCAAAGGAGCGTCCCGCTCCAAATGCGTTTGCCAATTCAATCTGTCCGCTTCCCACGAGCTGTCCACTTCCCGTCGATCTTGGCGGCAGAAAACCCAGAATCATATCAAACATTCCTGGAGAACGCGGCACGACGGGGATCACAATCGTCGCGGTAGAATCGCCGTGGAGTTCAAAAATCGGCGGCCCCACCGATCGGTGATAGCCCCGCGACAACACTGAAGACCGAACCGCATCAAGACTGACTTCCGAGGCAGGATCTCCTGAATGAAGCCCACTCAGATCGAACGCGAGTCTGGCGCTAGTCCTCGAGTCGCCCTCCAGGCGAACACCCCGGATCGTCGCTGGTGGTCCAGACTGAACATTCAGCCACACTATAAAGCCCGCGCCCTGCCAACCGATGGAGTCGAGCCGAATGTCCGCTGCCAGATACCCATCTGCCGAGTAGCGCTCCAACAGTGTGTCGATAATGCCTTCGATCACCGGTGAAGAAAGGGGTTGCCCAGAGGCCTCAGTCAAAATGGGCTGATAAGACGGGGCAAGTTTCGGTGCTTCAATGCTTTGTATGCGCGAAAGAATACCCTTCGACACGAATACTCTTCGTGCTGCAAGATCAGAAGAGTCAATTCGGGCGCTGAGATAGCCCTGATTTCTGTAAAACTGCTGGAGATCCTGACTCCATGAAATCGACACGGAAGGATGAGGCAAGTCCGGTGGCCATACCTGAGCGGAGTCAGAATCGATGATCCAAAATTCGCGATCCTGAGCCTGCACGGGGAGCAAACCACCCAGCAATAGTAAGCCAAGCACGATCCACTTGTAGATTTGACGCAGGCTAATATGAATCGCCCCTTTGCTCACGTATGTTGGTTTTGATGAAAACAATCCCGCTCACATTTGTATGCCTTCTCCTGGTTTCAGCCTCAGCCTGGCCCAGCCCAGGGGAACTTGAACATGAACCGAATGATCGACGATTCGGTTCTGAGTCGGTGGATTTCCTCCACGGTGTCGCGGCGGATACTGTATTTGCGGGTCGGGTCTACATCACCACTCTTCCGGATTCGATTGATGGACAGGATGTTCTCCGGTACTCTGCCCAAAAGCTGCCCCTGTTCAGCTGGCTCAAGGGATCTGGTTTTTTCTGGAAGACACGTCCTTCGGACGTTGGAAGGCATGTGATCTCATTTCGAGCAGAGTTGCACTCCAATACCGTGATTCCGGTTGAGATTCGAGTTGTTGTCCGGTGACTGGGTCCGCACCCTCTGAATTGTCGCACCAGGATTTCCAATCAAATCTGATGGCCTGGTTCGATACCAACGCCAGAGCTCTGCCGTGGAGAGATTCAAAAGATCCTTATCAAATCTGGCTTTCGGAAGTCATCCTGCAGCAGACCCGGGTCGATCAGGGATTGCCCTATTTCCATGTGTTTCTTGACCGATTTCCCTCCGTAGGCCACCTGGCCTCCGCAAGTATTGATGACATTCTGCTTGCGTGGGAGGGCCTCGGTTATTACTCAAGAGCGCGGAATCTGCACAAGGCCGCCAAGCAAATACTTTCGGAGCACGGGGGCAAACTACCCCGCACCTACCGGGAGTGGCTGACTCTTCCGGGAGTGGGTCCATACACCGCAGCTGCCGTTTCATCCATCGCGTTCGGAGAAAAGGAAGCGGTCCTCGATGGAAACGTTATGCGCGTGCTGTCGAGAGTTTTCGCATTTGAAGGCATTGCACAATCGTCCTCGGGCCGCAAACATCTTCACTCGCTGGCCAGCGATATTCTGAATCGGGACAATCCCGGACGACACAATGAAGCGATGATGGAGTTGGGCGCCCTCGTATGCAAGCCGCGTAATCCGTCTTGTGGGGATTGCCCTGTTGAGAAAAATTGCCAGGCTCGCATACTCGGCCGAGTGCACGAGTTTCCCCAAAAACGCCCCTCGAAGTCTGTACCTCATTTCGATATTTCGGTCGCGATAATTCGGGACGATAAAAATAGAATCCTTATTCAGCGGCGCCCTGAAGATGCAATGCTCGGTGGTCTTTGGGAGTTTCCAGGTGGGAAAAACGAGAAAACAGAGTCTTTCGAAGAAACCTGTATCCGGGAGGTGCGAGAAGAACTGGCCATCGACGTTGAGGCGATCAGGCCGATTGTGAGCGTAAAACACGCCTACTCCCATTTTCGAATAACTCTTCATGCTTTTGAGTGCCGTCAAATCTCGAACGCAGAGCCAACGACCGATCTTCCGTTGGCGTGGGTACTTCGAGAAGAGCTTTCTAACTATGCGTTTCCTAGGGCGAATCGAAAACTTTTGGAAATCATGTCGGATGAAGAGGCGAGCGAGAACGGAACCCTGAGCCAGGACGAGGATTAATCTCCTGGCCGAATCATCAAGTCCGAAGTCAAAACGATGGAAATTAATCTCTTTTTCTGGCTGGCTATCATCGCAGTCTACCTCTTCCAATTCCTGGCTGGAAAAAAGAAGAGGGCTCAAAAACAACAGGCGGCCGCTAGGGGCGCTGTGGAAGTTGAAGGTGCCCCGGCCAAGACCAGCCCGCTTGACGATGCGTTATCTGAAATATCGCGGATGCTCACCGGTGAGGCTCCTGCTTCGAGCACGCCTCCTTGGCCTTCAGATGTGGTTCCTGACCTCATTGAAACTGTCGGAGTTCCAGAACCTACAGGTCCCCAGCCACGGCTTGGGGCTTCGGCAGTATTTTACGATGATGCGTTCGAGAAGGATACCCGGTCGACGTTTCACGCACCCGTGATTACCCACGATCATTCCTACGACTACTCAGGCTTTGAGGATCGAGCGGAAACCAATGTCAGCAAGCTTGCAGCGCTGGTCCGAACAAATCTTCACGATCGTGCCAAAACCAGAGAAGCTTTGGTGCTCGCTGAAGTTCTCGGACCACCGAGATCCAAACAGCGACTTCGACCACGTGGCTGAGATTACCCTTCTTCTTCGACAGCGTCAAATTCAGTCGGTTCGTCTCCTCCCTTCTTGAACATCTTGGTAGCGATTGCACCACCAATAGCTCCAAACAGTGCGAACGAGAGGATCCCCACTATGTACATCACGAAGAAGTAATCTTCCATTACCGGGATGATGACGTCAGCTTGTTCTGGCGGCAGCTGAGCCTCCATGCCTTCGATAACTCCCCTCTTGGTGAATTTGTCAGCACCGATTCCAACAAGGGTGAGCGCCCAGGTGAGAACTGTGGACAGGCCCCAGCCAAAAATGGCCGCAAGTGATCCCATTCCGGCGCCAGTCCCGGTTTTCAGGGTGACGTCGTTTTCCGTTGTATAGTGCCAGACGGACAGCGCGGCACCGATCAATACGCCCAGGCAACAAGCCTGGTTAATCATGCCCAAATAGGAGGTGCTCAGGAGACCTACAACGAGGCCGCCGAGAATGATGGATTGTTTTTTATCGGGCATTTCGAACGTGGCGGTCAATGGAGGTGGTGAACGATACTAAACTAGGAAATTTTTGGCTACTTCTACGAGTCGTCAGTGATTTATAGCTGGTCAGATCGCTTCTCTGATTCTTCTGATGTGGAGGGCGGAGTCGAAGTGCGACTTCGTTTTCGAGCTACGAATGCATCCACGATGGCCGCAACAAGAAAATAACCTGCAAACAGGCCGAGGATTCCTCCGGTGATCATGCGACTGACTGGCGTGTTGGTCCAAAATCCAAGCATGTCTCCGCTCCAGTCAACTACGGCAGGAATGGCAGCCCCCAACAAAACCCAGGGAGCGGCCTTTCGCGAAAATGGCCACAACCCGCGTACGGAAGAAAATATGAGGACCGCCGCTGGCAAGCCGAGATACGTTCCGAGGCACCGATGGCAGACGGCCAGGGCGATTCCGTCAATGTGAGGCGATCGTGAGGGCAGCTGATGGCACACTCCCGCAAATGCTTGCATCACGTAAATTCGGGCGGGCTCTGGCAGGAATGGGGGAAGAAATATCAGGACGAGTAGTGCCGACGTTCCTGCGAGAGCGAAAGAAAAGCCCCCCCAGAATCCTGTTGGAATCGGTTGTTTTAAACTAGAGGACGTAATGGATTCAGTCGAGGAGGTGGAATAGGAAACCGATTCAAGGCGGGTTCATCGAAATTTAATCGCTCGCGGCTCTGAATCAAATCAAATCGCGATTTCTGGTCTCTACAACGTGGAACAGAGTGCTTCTAAGCACGGTTCCAATTGTCTTCGAGGCTGTGGATTCCGCTACGGATTCCGCTGTCCCCCAAGACCCATGTCTTTCGTTTAGCACTCCCCCACTTTGAGTGCCAACGAATCTATTAGTAATTACCAATAAGAAGTCAAAGAGGCAGCAAACCATGGCTAGCATCCAGCCATTGGCCGATCGCGTAGTGGTCAAGCCAGAACCGGCAGAAGAAAAAACGGCCAGTGGCCTTTTCATTCCCGACACAGCCAAGGAGAAGCC
>CALBJU010000446.1 GCA_937893205.1 uncultured Bacteroidota bacterium | reverse complement strand
CAACTTTCTCTACAATCATCAGCAGTACATCCGACACGATGACAAGAGCACCGTCTCGATGAGAAGGGTACCAAGGCTGAAGGCTGAGTATCAGGTCACGCCTTCCCTTTTCGTCCGACTCGTGGGACAGTATGATTCCCGGTTTGTGGATGAGTTGAGGGATAATTCCCGGACGGACGACCCCATTTTGATTCTGGATTCCTCTACCGGAGAATATCATCGGACAACCAAACGCCGATCCAATTTCTTCCTGGTGGACTGGCTTCTATCGTACCGGCCCGATCCGGGCACAGTCCTCTTTATTGGCTATGGTAACTCTTCCTCTGAGCCGAACACCTTTCGGTTCAGAGATTTACAGAGACTGGCTGACGGCTTCTTTATGAAGCTCAGCTACCTTTTCCGGGTCTGATCGAGCCGAGAGCGAACTCCGGAAGAATCCGTGCGCCCTGGCGTTCCGAGAGTCGTATACGATTCCGCCAATTTCCCGGAGGCTTCTTCTGACCACGCATCCGTGTCCTGGGAGGCCTTCTGGTACGCTGTCCGAAATGGACTGCCACTGACAACGGATTTCAATGCTGCTGCGGTCGCAAAGAGTTCTGGGTCGCGTGCGCCTTCCAGCTTGTCTGGGCGAAAGCTCAGACCGTCAATCAGTCCGGTGGCGGCATGAAGGAGGTCGCAGGTCATCAACACCGATTTCATTACCGAGGATTTGGTCAACTGGAGGTCGCGATGGTATCCAGACGGAAGATTTGCCGGTATTGCAACCAACAGCTGCATTTCAGCCGAAATTCGGTGCAGCGTGGCCCGAGCTAACTCGGCGATGTCCGGATTCTTTTTCTGCGGCATAATGCTGCTTCCGGTCGTTAGCGAATCGTCCAGTTGGATGAAGCCGAACTCTGATGTGGCAAAGAGCACGATATCTGATGCAAGACGATTGATGGTGGAAGCGCATTGCACGAGCGCGTGAACGACACCCAGCTCATACTTTCCGCGACTGAGCTGCACCGCAGTGACATTTTCCTGGACACGCTCGAAACCCAGGTTCGAAGCGACTTCGTCCCGGTTCAGATCTACGTGTGGGATGCCATACCCCGCACCACTTCCCAAGGGAGAAACGTTCGTGCGGCGCTGTGCCTCCCGTACGATCTCTATGTCGTCACAAAGACATTCGGCATAGCCAAGGGCCCACAGAGCGACGCTGCTTGGCATGGCCCGCTGCATATGGGTGTATCCCGGCAAAAACTGGTCGGTGTTCTCATCTGCCATGTCGGCCAATTTGGTTGCCAGGCCATCAACCAGTTCACACAGCACGTCGAGATTTTGGCGCAGCCAGAGGCGGAGCGCTGCCAGAACCTGATCGTTTCGGGAGCGACCGGTATGAATTTTTTTTCCAACATCTCCGAGCCGGTCGACGAGGTACCTCTCAATTACCGTGTGGCAGTCTTCATCTTCGGGAGTAATCGATATTAGCCCATTTTCGTAGTCCTCCTTCAGAGATCCTAACGCCTCAGAGAGCTGCTCGTACTCTTGGGCGCTCAGAATTCCTGCCGTAACCAGTCCCCCGGCGTGCACGCGAGACGCAGTCAGATCAAAGGGAAGCAGCTGAATATCCCAGATCGGATCGTCGCCCACGGTGAAACGTGTTACCCACGAAGCGGTGTCCGCGCCTTTGTACCACATCGGTCTTTTTGGTGCTTCAGGCATGGTTTTATTGGAAGTAATTGATGATGATGGACTCGTAGATGGCACAGCTCTGAACGAGTTCGTTGGAAGAAATGTGTTCTTGGGCTGTGTGCGAGAGCCTGCTGTCACCGGGTCCGATTTTTACAGTGGGAATGTCCTTGACATGAATCCAGTCGGACATGGTAGGCGAACCGAAGGCCTTCGAATTTGGGTTTCCATCCAAGCAGGCTCGCACGATTGCTGCTTCCTTGGGCGTGTCCGTGGGTACGAATCTTTTGGAGTGAATATGGACTTCAGATTCAAGAAGATCATCCAGAATGCCTGCAATCTCGTCATGTGTGTAGCGCGGCGTCGAGCGGATATCCACGAACGCCGTACAAGAATCCGGGATCATATTCCGAGCCGTACCGCCTTCGATCATGGTTACCGAGAGGGACGTCTTCCCCAGATGGGGGTGAATTTTGTCGAAGGAAAATTCGGACAGGATTGCGAGATCGCGTGCCATCCGATCGATGGCGTTATCCCCCTGCTCGGCCCTGGCTGCGTGGGCTGACTTACCCTGCGCAACCAATCTCAGAATGAGCAAGCCTTTCTGGGCAATACACGGCTGCATATGAGTGGGCTCACCTATAAGGGCGGCACTGAGAGTTGGAAGCTCCGGTAGGATGTGCTCCAGGCCATTGTCCAAGCCCCCGGTCTCTTCGCACGTGGTAAATGCTGCTACAATTTTTCCTTCCAGGGGCGTGAAATGGTCTGCGAAAAGTCTGCAGACAGCCGTCGCCATGGAAGCGACACTTGCTTTGGCATCCACACTGCCTCTTCCAAAAATTTTTCCGTCTACCAAAGTGGGCTCAAAAGGTGGAAAAGGATGATCGGCCGAGGGGGGAACCACATCGAGGTGAGAATTCAGCAACAGCGTGTTCGATCCTTCGCCGATAGACACCACGATATTGTCTCCAAATCGCATGGGAGACAGGCCTTCACCTCGAAAATGCGACTCCAGGTGAGAGGCCACCTTCGCTTCCTCTCGACTCAGAGAAGGAATGACAACCAATCCTCGGTGCAGCTCTAAAACATCTTTACCGCCATCTGTGCCAACGTTTTTTGAAGAATGATTTCTGGTTTCAGACATAGTCATTTTTCCTTAACTGCGTGGCCTCGGATTTTCCCGATAGAGACGCAATACTCGTCACCCAAACGGATTTCACGCCCCGCCCCAACGCCTCAAATCCAATATCCGTTTTTACCTTCATTCCTCCCTCAATCCACCGCTGTTCAACGCCCGTGTCGGCATCCCCTCGGGTTAGCCTGCGGACAGGCTCTTTGTCGGGCCCGAGGACCGCACCCGCCTCTGTGACGAGGATCAGCTCAGCGGCGCCGAGCGCACATGCCAGTTCGAGAGCGATCGTGTCGGCATTGATATTCAGGAGATTACCCTCTGTATCAATTCCAGGTGGACAAACGAGGGGAATTACGCCAGCACTAGTGAGTGCCAGCAAGGCAGTCAGGTCTGATGAGACAAAGTCTCCTACGTGGCCGAAATCAACTTCTCGACCATCGATGTCCCAGGGCTCGCGCCGGATCACGCCAATAATTCCAGCATCGGCCCCACTCAGTCCAACGGCTTTTATCCCGTGAACTGCCGCAGAGGCCACCAGTTTGAGGCTCAACTCCCCTCGGATTACCCAGTTCAGAATAGCCAGGTCCAGATCCCCGGTGATTCTTCGCCCTTCGACAATGGCCGGCTCGTGCCCCAGTCGAACGGCCATATTGGTCGTCTGAGGACCACCGCCATGCACCAGAACGACATCTGCGGTCTGTTGAAGGGTCTCAAGCTGTTCCCAAAGGACATCCAGCGGCCCATCGAGCAGCGCACCTCCGATTTTTACGACGATGGTTCTCATGATCAAGTACCCGACGAAGTCATTGATGGCTGGTCCCACAGCCAGTTAAGAATCGCCTTCTGAGCGTGCAGGCGATACTCGGCTTGATCCAGATGCAATGTCCGGGGGCCATCGATAACCTCATCATCAACCACCACTCCCCTTCGTACGGGCAGGCAGTGCATGAAATGAGCATCGTTGGTGGCTGACATGAGTTGGCTCGTGATTCGCCAATTCCTCTGTGAATCTCGGCGTATCGACTCTCCATCGGGATCTGAATAGCGAAGAGATGCACCCCACGATTTGGCATAGATGATCTGCGCGCCGTCGGCGGCGGCGGCCAGATCGTCGGTCTCGCGGATGGATCCACCATGAGCCGCCGCCGCACGGCGCGCAGAATCCATCACAACGGGATCCAGCTCAAACCCCTGGGGCCTGGCCAGCGTTACATCCATACCGAGCCTGCTCGCCATCAGGAGGGTTGAATGCGGCACGGCCATGGGCAGAGCTTTGGGATGGTAGGTCCACGAAAGCACCAATTTTTTTGTTTGAGGTCGGCCTCCAAAGTGATTCGTCAGAACGGCCGCGTCGGCGAGCGCCTGACAGGGATGCCTGCTCGCCGACTCGAGGTTCAGAACCGGAACGTCGGAGTATGACGTGAACTGCCGCAGGCGCGCGTCCGTCATGTCCGCCTGCAAATCGGTACCCGAAGCGAAGAGTCTAACCCCGATTGCATCTGCGTACCTCGAGAGTACTCCGACCGCTTCCTGAATGTGCTCCGCCTCCGTTCCATTCATGGGTTTTCCTTTTTCCCAGGAAAAGCCCCACGATCCGCTTCCAGGGGTCACAGTAACCGGCTGGGCGCCAAGCGAACCCGCTGCCAGTTCCATGGACACGCGGGTCCGAAGCGAATCGTTAAAAAACACGAGTGCAACACTCTTTCCTTTGTGTAAACCCGCGTCCTTCTGTCGATCAAGCCCATGCAGGAGCGCATCCTGGATACACTGGGTCCAGGACGCTTCGTCCACATCGAGCCAATCGAGCAAATGCTTCATTCAGAAAGTCCTCCCATCACTACGTCGAGCGCCTCGAAGAAGTCAGCAATCTCCTTCTCGCTGACAACCGCTGGCGGCATAAGCCGCATAATGTGTGGATCGGCCGACCCACCGACCAGGAATCCCTTTTCCCTCAGGCCACTCACAAAATTTCCAATGGGCTTCCCAAAATTTATCCCCATGAGGCAACCCGCTCCTTGGATGGCCAGTCCTCTCGCATCGCAGCCTGCTTCCACCTGCTCCCAGATGGCCGTGGCTTTTTCCGAGAGCCGCTCGCTGACCAGGGTCGTGAGCGCTGCTTCTACAGCGGCCATAGCCAGCATTCCACCTCCGAACGTCGTTCCCTGCTCACCAAACCCAACGGTGGCGGCGACCTCATTTCGGAGTAGTACAGCGCTGACCGGCACTCCTCCACCCAGGCTCTTGGCGAGGGTGATCATATCAGGCGCTATGCCGAGGAGCTGGCTGTAGGTGAAAGCCCCCGTCCGTCCCATTCCCGTCTGTATTTCGTCCATGATCAACAGTGAACCTGCCTCTGTACACGCAGCTCGCAGGGCGTGAAAAAACTCGCGAGGTGCGGTCCGCATGCCCTGCATGGACTGAATGGGCTCGACGATTACCGCTGCGGGTTTCTCTTCCAGAATGGCCTGCCGCACGGCCGCGGAATCACCAAACGGTACAAACGTGACCGGGGCCAGCGCCCCCTCATAACCGTCCCGGTACTTCTGCTGCCATGTCGTGGACAGGCTTCCGAGGGTGCGGCCATGAAAATCGCCTTCCATGGCGATAATGTGGATGCGGCCAGTCGCCTTTCGGGCGATTTTCATGGCCGCCTCATTGGCCTCCGTCCCGGAATTGACAAAAAAGACCTTGTTCATGCCCTCAGGGGCCAGTTCCGATAGCAGGCTCGAAGCTCTCGCCCTGACCGGAGCATGCACCGCATTGGAATAGAACAGAAGATTGTCGGCCTGCTCTTTGATGGCCGCAACGATTGCGGGATGGTTGTGGCCCAGAAAAGCTACACAATGGCCACCGTACAGGTCCAGATAGCGATTCCCATCGATATCCTCCACCCACGCACCGCTGCCTTTGACAAGTGCCAGCGGCCATTTCTTGTACGTATTGAGCTGGGTACTTTCCTCCAACTCCATCCACTCAGATGATGTCATAGTGTTGAGAATCACTTGGCGGGCACGAGGCCCATTGTTTCTGGAAAACCAAACGCCAGATTGACGTTCTGGATAGCCTGTGTGGCCGCGCCTTTCATCAAATTATCCAATGCAAAACCCACAATCAGTGAGTCACCCTCCTGAATCCACCCGATGTCTACAAATGGTGTATCCACGCTCCAATGTAACTCGGGTAATTCACCCGGCCAGAGCCGCACGAGCGGTTTGGACGCATACGCCCTCTCATATATTTCCTGGGGATTTACACCCGAGGCATGCACGTGGGCCGTCCCCCAGATACCTGAGGTCCATGGTCCTGAAACCGGTACAAAAGTGAAGGAGACATCCGGCGCCATTCGACGTATTTCGGCCTCGTGTTGATGAGCCATCACCTTGTACGCCCTCACGTTTCCGCTTCGACTGGGAAAATGGGTCGTCTGCTTGGCCCGAAGACCGGATCCAGACGCGCCAGTCATCGCCGTTATCGCCACCGGTGTGCCGATACCCTCCAGAGGCGAAGGATGCAGAGACAACGGATACAGGGCGAGCGAGATAGCAGTGGCAAAGCATCCTGGGTTTGCTATCAATTTCGTGCCTTTCGGAGGCGCACCCGTGACTTCTGGCATTCCGTACCAGGCCCGATTCAGAAGATCAGGCCGGGGATGCTCCACCTGGTACTGATTGAAAAAAACGGTGGGGTCGGGATGACGAAAGTCTGCGCTCATATCCACAATCAGACCACCGAATCCGTTATCCAGCAACTTTCCAACGGCCAATGCACCCTCGGAATGTGCTGCGGCGACGAAGATCAGATCCACGCCCTCGGTATCAACCAGACCGTCTACAAACAACAGGTCTACCTGACCCAGGAGATGAGGATGGGCTTTCCATAGTGCTTCACCCGCGTGAGACCGACTCGTGACCGCGACAAGATTTAATTCCGGATGATGCAGAACTGATTCGATCAGTTTTCGGCCGACGTAGCCCGCACCGTGAAGTATGGCAACCGATTTCATGCTTCTGTCCCGTTGGATGTTGGATCTGGGAGTTTGGAAGCTATCAAATCGCCAAATTCGCCGGGATCCTTGCGCGCATTGATCGCGGGAATACCCAGAATCTGTTGAATGTACTGTTGACCCACACTGTTGTCCGTGACGGGTCCTGTGATCACGGCGATGTCCGCGTGATACCGTTCTTTGAAGAGCTTCTGCGCCGCCCATACCCCAGCAAGATCGACCGCCGCTACAATATTGGCCACACAGAATTTTTGCAGCTCCTTGTCCTGAAGAAGTTCGTCGACTCCGTAGTATCCGATGATTCCATCCCCGAGCTCGATCACGATGGCGTCTGGCTGAGCTGTTTCACACAGATGGTGGATGAGTCCTTTCACGTACGGTGTCATCACTTTCGAGCTCGAACACACGATTCCAGCATCCGTAAACGTTGCGGTTGCTACCGCGCCGTGTCGTTCGATCAATCTAACGTCACGCATGAGGGCAGCTCCCGTGGCCTTGGCAGCAGCGATGCGGTAGCCTTTTCTGGTGAGTCGCTGGACCAGTTCACACGCCGCCCAGGTTTTCCCCGTCTCCATGGCAGTCCCACAGATAAATATCAGCGGTACGGAGTCTGTCAGCGTCTCCACCTCTTGAAGTGCATGATCCTGAAGACGTGCATGAACCCACATATCTTCTGATTCGACCATTGCCGCGCCGAGCACTTTTACCCGAAGAGCCGGGCCCAACTCGGGATGATCGCTGACGCAATTCCCGATGATGCCACCGAGATTTAAAACGTGCAGTGTATCACCTGGCCGCGCCGCCCGCGGTACCTGGCCACTGTACCCCTTGAGCGCTTTTCGCTCGCCCAGCACGCCCACAAATACATCCCCCTTTGCAATGGTGCGAAATTCACCATCCGTGCACTCGATCTGATTGTAGATCGCTTTCGATTCGAGGGCCTCGACGACGACACAGTAGCCTTCCTGCGCTACCACGTAATCTGAAAGATGCACCTCCCTGACCAGTCCTGTTTTCGCTGCCGTGGACGAGACGTATGTCACTTGAATAGTTGTCATGACGATGTTTGATTCTTGGTCGCTGCACTCCGTACGCGATGGGTCAACAAGGACTGGACACCCAGAATTCGCGCAAATCCGCGCGCGTCCCTTCCATTCCAGAGTTCATTTGATTCGCCATACGTGGCTATTCCTGTGTCAAACAGGGAGAAGGGACTCGTTACTCCCTCGATATGCACACCCCCCTTGTACAGCGTAACTGTCACGGCGCCGGTCACAGTCTGCTGCGAGGAATCCATCAGCGCTTCAATATCCCGAAGAGCCGGGTCGAAGTACTGCGCTTCGTGCATCATCATGCCGTAGAAATCTCCAAGTTGCGCCTTGTGATATTGCTGCCACCTGGATAGGACGATTTTTTCCAGTTCGCGATGGGCTGGAATGAGAATCGCGGCGGCCGGGGCCTGGAATCCTACTCGGCCTTTGATGCCCAAAATAGTGTCGCCAACGTGGATGGCCCTGCCGATGGCATGCCTTTCTCCAATCGAATTGAGCGATTCAATCAGATCAACCGGTGACACCGAGTCTCCATTCAATTGGTTTGGGATGCCTTCCTGGAATCCGATGTTCAATTTGACGGGCTCTTCGGGCGCATCTTGCGCCGAGGGGGTCGGCCATGCATCGTCCGGAAGCGGATATTCGCTTGTCAGAGTTTCTTTTCCGCCAATGGTGGTCCCCCACAGACCGGTATTGATCGAGTACGTGGTTGTCGAGGCTGATACTTCGATCCCCCTCGACGTCAACCATTCGGTGGTCTCAGCGCGGCTCAGTCCCTTGTCTCGAATAGGAGTGAGAATCGTCAGGTCGCCACCCAGAACATTCAGAGCGATGTCAAATCGAATCTGATCATTCCCGGCGCCGGTTGAGCCATGCGCCACAAACGTAGCACCGAGTTCTCGCGCTTTGACCACCAGCGCCTCAGCTTGAACCACCCGGTCTGGCCCCACGCAGAGGGGATACACATTCCCGCGAAGGACATTCCCCTTGATCAGATACTGAATGGAACGCTCAAACAACTGTTGTCTTGCGTCGATCAAGAAATGGCCCGCGGATCCGAGCTCAAGGGCACGTTCTTCTATTCGAGTGCACTCCTCGTCGTTCATTCCGCCCGTATTGACGGTTACCGTGTAAACGGGTAGGTCGTGTTCTTCCCGAAGAAAGGGTACACAGAAGGAGGTATCGAGACCTCCGCTGAAAGCAACTACGATTGACATGTTATTGTGAACTGAAACGAGGAGTGAATTTGGATTAAAAAAAAGCGCCGATCCGTGTTACGGATCGGCGCTCAACCTCAGGGGGCGGTGTGGGTTGTGATTACCTCACACTAGTGTACGCGCATCAGATCCGTATATCCGATTGAAATTGATCGGAATCGTCGTCGGAGACGGCGGGTGGCCTGCGCGATATTTACACTGGAAGTCATGGGCGGCGAGTATACGACGATAACGTAATACGGGTCAAGTACTTTTTTATGTTGCTCAGGGCTGGTAGCTGTCCAATGATGGGACTCCCTCCCACAATTTTTTCTGATATACCCGCGCGCGTTCAAGAGCCCTGACTCCCCTCGGAGTCAACCGGTAGTAGATTCGCGGGCGCCCACCGTGGCGGCTTTCGCTCTTAGCCGCCTTCTTGCGGATGTAGCCTCGAATTGCCAGTTGATCGAGCGATACCCACAAACTTCCAACGGTAATTTTTTTCTTTGCGCGGACAGACAGCTCCTGTCTGATGGTCGTACTATAAGCATCATCTGCGAGCACGACGATGGCGATCATCAGAATCTCGTCAGCACGCGATAGCTGTTTAGCTAGAGGCATTGTGGAAGCGGAAGTGGAATGGGGTCGAATACTTATCGTACGATCACTACTAAAATATAGCACGAGGGGAAGCGATTCCAATACTTGAATGCATGATTCCGCCCACTTTACGCGACCCTGATCGGACCGGGTGATACCGGCGTTTAAGGCATGAGGCCCGCTTGCCGCGCATACTCAAAGACGTTACCGGCCCGAAGAATATCGGCAATGTCGCCAAGAGGGTTCAGTAGATAGTCTTTTCCCGTTGTCTCGTTCGTCAGCAATCCCGATTTGGAATCAATCATCAACAAGTCGCCGGTACGAATTACATCAATCAGGCGGTCCCGGCTCTCGAAGGGAATAAGAAATCCGCCGTCTACAGCATTCCGATAAAATATTCGGGCATAGGACTCGGCAACAACGGCCTCCGCCCCTGCAACCATCAGCGCGAAGGGAGCGTGTTCTCGGGAGGATCCGCAACCGAAATTTGAGCCTGCAATTATGATGGTAAATTCACTCTCGAACTCGTCAGCTGCCGTGAATGGGATGTCGCCCTTGGGTAACCCTTGAGTTCCATCCGGAAGGCCACTCAAGGCGTAGCGCCCGTATTGCTTGCGCTCTTCGGGAATCGTCATGCTAAAAACCAGATGGGCAGCAGGAATGATTTGATCCGTATCAATGGAGTCACCGATCACATATGCCTTTCCTTTCAGAATATCCTTCATGTTCAACTATCCGTTCGTTTCAGACCATTACTTCGCGAGGATCAGTAATCACACCGTGCAGGGCTGAGGCAGCGACCGTCAAGGGTGAAGCCAGATATACAGAGGCCTCTTTTGAGCCCATTCGGCCCGGAAAATTCCGATTCGTGGTAGAAATCACGACTTCAGTCCCGTGAGTTCGTCCAAATGTATCGACCGGACCACCCAGGCACGCGCCACAGGAGGCATGACCCATCTTGCATCCTGCATCGAGAAACACCTGCCAGATCGTCTTTCCATTGAGCGTGTTTTCTCGAAGCTGCTTAGACACTTCCGTACTGGCCGGAACCACAAACGTGTCGACGCGAACTTCGTTACCCTCCAACACACGAGCAGCTGCTAGAAAATCTCCGTACTTCCCTCCAGTACAGCTGCCGATATAGGCCCGATCCAGTTTTGTGCCGGCGACTTCTGTTACACTCGCTCGATTGTCCGGGCGATGCGGTTTTGCAATGACCGGCTCCATGGTCGAGACATCGTAGATCTTCTCGAAATAGTACGCTGCATCCGGATCGGAATAGACGGGTTCGAAAGCAGCGTCCGTGCGGGAGCGAACATATTCGAATGTTTTATCATCGGCGGCAATGATCCCATTCTTGGCGCCGGCTTCTATGGCCATGTTGGTGAGCGTCATGCGCTCTTCCATCGATAAATCGAACACCGCCTGGCCGTCAAACTCGAGGGCACGGTAGGTGCCCCCGTCGAGCCCGATATCTCCGATCACGGACAGGATGATGTCCTTTGCCATCAGATACGGAGGAAGGGCGCCCTCGAAGACGAAACGCATGGTCTGAGGCACTTTCACCCAGATTTTGCCCGTTCCCATGATCAACGCGGCGTCTGTGTTACCCACACCGGTTGAAAAAAGGCCGAATGCACCCGAGGTACAGGTGTGGCTATCTGTTCCAAAAAGGACGTTTCCTGGCCGATTGAAACCCTCTTCAGCCAGTGCCACGTGACAAACGCCCTTGTACCGGGACGTGCCGACGTCGAAATAGTGCGGAAGGTCGTGTTCTGCTGCAAAAGCACGCAGAATTTCGATATTTCGCATCGCATGGGGATCCTCCGTAAAAATGTAGTGATCCGGAAGAATCACCAATTTATCCTTATCCCAAACCTGAGCATCCTGACCGAATTCCCGCTTGAAAATGTCGATGGTCGGTGGACCACACACATCGTGTGTCATCAGAATATCCACATCTACCCAAATGTTCTCACCCGGAGCGACGCGGTCTTTCCCCGCGTGCGCGGCCAAAATTTTCTGCGTGATCGTCTGTTCCATGAAGTTGTGCGCTCAATTTATTTAGAGCAAAAGAGTGGTCTCGTGATTCGAGGTCCCGGTTGGATTTGAAAACCGGTACCCCGAGAATATTTCCGTCAGGCGCTGCCCCTGTCAAATGCCTGCATGATGCCCGTCGCCACAAACTGGATGGACTCTTCGTCCGCTCGATGCGCCGCCATGCTGTTCAACGCATTCATGTATGCTTCCGCAGAAGCGTAAATCACATCCGTGCTACTGGCCTTGCCCGCGAAAAGGGGGCCACCCAATCCTATAAGGACGCTCACCTCTCCGAACGCGTCGGCACCTTCAGAAATGGATCGAATAGTATAATTCACAAGATCGTGACCCTCATTTACCGCGTGATCAATGGCGCGAAAAAGCGCGTCGATTGGTCCATCGCCGGTCGCCACTTTTTCAACCACGGAATCGTGGCGTACATGACGCACGCGGACCGTGGCTTCAGGTTGTTTGTCGGTTCCAACTGATACGTTGAACTGCTCCAATTTGTAATGTGGATGGTTCATAGCGCTTTCGTTTTCATGGACAAGGTTGTAAAGATCGATATCGTTTATCTCCTTCTTACGATCGGCCAATTGAACAAAATCTGCATAGAGCTTGTCCTTTTCGTCCTCAGACACTTCCATTCCAAGCTTTTCCATACGGCTGAACAGGCCGTGGCGCCCTGAATGCCTTCCGAGTCGGATGCTCTGAGAATCCTGGCCCACGTCTTCTGCACGCATGATTTCATACGTTTCCCGAGCCTTCAAAACGCCATCCTGATGGATCCCCGCTTCGTGAGCAAACGCGTTTCGACCCACGATGCCCTTGTTGGGTTGAACCACAAATCCGGTGAATGTGGACACCATTTTTGATGTCTCGAAGAGCAACTTCGCGTCAACCTCGGTCGTGAGTGAAAAATAGTTTTCCCGAACCACCAGTGCCATTACGACCTCTTCCAGAGCTGCGTTTCCTGCTCGCTCTCCGATCCCATTGATGGTGCACTCAACCTGCCGTGCACCCGCCAGAATTCCTGCGAGAGAATTACCAACGGCCAGTCCGAGATCATCGTGACAGTGCGTAGAGAAGATCACGTCCTCGTTCCCTCCACAGCACTCCATCACGTCGGCAATCAGCGCCGCATATTCGTCGGAGATACAATAGCCCGTGGTGTCGGGAAGATTGATTGTTGTGGCGCCGGCTTGGATGGCCGCACTGACTACCTCGCACAAATATTTGAGATCGGTTCGGCCTGCATCTTCTGCACTGAATTCCACATCATCTGTGAATGTTTTCGATAGCAGAATAGCCTCCACAGCCATCTCTTTAACACTTTCCCTTTTGTCGGCAAGCGTTTTCCCATAGCGCTCATCAGCAAACTTGCTCTTGAGGTGAATATCGCTGGTGGCTATGAAGGTATGGATGCGGGTATTATCGCTCCCTTCGAGCGCCTTTCCAGCCGCTTCAACATCGGCCCTCTTGGCTCGAGAAAGGGCGCAAATGGTAGGACCCTGCACTTCCTGGGCTATTCGGCGGACGGCTTCGAATTGGCCGGGCGAAGAGATCGGAAATCCTGCTTCAATAACATCAACATTCAATCTGGCCAGTTGATGTGCGATTTGAATTTTTTCGGGTATCGTCATCGCGGCTCCGGGTGCCTGCTCCCCGTCGCGCAATGTGGTATCAAATATGACGATTCGTTCGGTTGCCATCGTTAAAAATTAGGTGTAGAAACGGCACTCTCATTGAGACATGCCAGAACGTGATCAGTGAATTCTGTCGTGCTCACTGGGGATCGACCATCGGGCGTCAGGTCCTGGGTAAGAGCACCAAGAGCAAGAGCGCCGGAGACCCCCTCAGCAATATGCATGGCCGCGGGATACTCGCCCAGTTCATCCAGCATCATGGCACCACTCAGGATCGCTCCAATCGGGTTAGCGGAATTGGTGCCAGCCAATTCCGGAGCACTCCCGTGAACCGGCTCAAACAGCGGGGTAATACCGCCCAAAGATGCCGAGGGCAGCAGCCCGAGCGACCCGACGAGCGTAGATGAAAGATCAGAAAGGATATCGCCGAAAAGATTTCCGGTCAGTAGAACATCGAACTGAAGCGGGTTCAAGATCATCTGCATTGCTGCATTGTCCACGTACATATGGACCAGTTCGATGTCCGGGTACTCATTGGCGCCGATGTAGGATACTCGTTCACGCCAGAGTCTCGACACCGCCAGGACATTGGCCTTGTCCACCGAGGTAACTTTCTGCCTGCGGCGGCTCGCCCGCTCGAACGCGACACGCGCTATCCGGTCGATTTCGTCCGCGGAGTAGGTCATCGTGTCAAATGCCCTCGTGGGAGTGTACTCCCTTGGCTCTCCAAAATATATTCCGCCAGTCAACTCTCGAACGACGAGCACGTCGACTCCCTCAACAAGCTCTGCTGGAAGAATGGACAGGTGCGCCAGCGACTCTGGAACAACCGTCGGCCTCAGATTCGCGAAAACACCAAGTTCAGCACGGAGGCGCAATAGACCTGCTTCCGGCCGCAGCTCACCCGAAAGATGGTCCCACTCGGGACCTCCGATGGCGCCCAGGAGGACAGCATCAGCTTCTTTGCAAGCCTTGAGGGTGCCGTCGGGTAGCGGATTTCCGCTGCTCTCGATTCCTGCACCACCAAAAGCCTTCTCTTCGAACGACAGCGAGAGTCCCAGGCGTTCGCTGGCAGCTTCGAGGACACGGCGGGCAGAGGTCGTAACCTCTTCACCGATTCCATCTCCGGGAAGTAGAACAATATGGAATGGATCGTTCATTCCGATGTCTCGACAATTGAATGAATTAGACTTCTGCTGAAACGGGCTCGGTGTCCTTGGCGGAAGTGCTCAGCCAGGACATCATTTTGCGGAGCTTCTTCCCGACCACTTCCACGGGGTGATTCCGCGACTTGCTTCGTAGAGCCGACATATTTGGCCAGCCTGCCTCACACTCGGCAATCCACTCTCTTGCGAAGGCTCCGCTCTGAACCTCTTCAAGGATCTTTTTCATTTCCTTTTTTACGGTTTCGGTTATTACACGCGTACCCCGTGAATACCCACCGTACTCCGCCGTATCGCTGACCGACTTATTCATCATTTCGAGGCCCCCTTCATAGTAGAGGTCCACGATCAGCTTGAGTTCGTGCATGCACTCGAAATAGGCAAGTTCCGGGTCGTATCCGGCTTCCACGAGCGTCTCGAATCCTGCCCGTACCAGCGCTACGCTACCTCCGCAGAGGACGGCCTGTTCTCCAAACAGGTCCGTTTCGGTTTCATCCTTGAAATTTGTTTCGATCACCCCTGCACGCATACCGCCGATCCCCTTCGCCCAACTCAGGGCAAGATCCATCGCGTTTCCGGTAGCATCCTGTGCCACGGCAACCAGACATGGAACGCCCTTTCCGTCTTCAAATGTGCGCCTGACGAGATGACCAGGAGATTTGGGAGCCACCATGAACACGTCGACTCCTTCTGGCGCTTGAATCTGATCGTAGTGAACATTGAATCCATGTCCGAAGCCGAGTGCTTTTCCAGCGGTCATGTGTTGCCGGACTGACGATTCGTAGACCTGTTTCTGATTCTGGTCTGGAATGAGCATCATCACCACGTCTGCCCATTGGGCTGCGTCAGAGATCGTCATGGTCTTTAATCCCTTGGCCTGGACTTCTTCGGCAGTGGCGGATCCTTCTCTGAGCCCAACGACTACGTCTACGCCGCTCTCGAACAGATTAAGCGCATGAGCGTGTCCCTGGCTTCCATAACCGATGACGGCAACTTTTTTGTTCTGGATGATGCCCAGATCGGCATCGTAATGCATTTTCATTTTGATCTTTCTTCGCAGTTGTTCAAGTGATGGTGTTTGAAGATGCTCGCGTCCCGACGAGGGACCTGGCTTTGGTCTAGTGTTCGAATACGAGTGATCGCTTCATGGCTACACGACCGCTTCGAGCGACCTCGCGCAGATCGTAATCCCTCATCATCCCGATGAATGCGTTGACCTTCGTGGGAGGACCGGTTACTTCGAAAGTGAGACTGTCTGGTGTGATGTTCACGATGTTCGCGCGAAAGATGTCCACACTGCGATCAGTGCCGCGCGCTCACTCGCGTCGCAACGGACCTTGACCAGGCAGAGCTCTCGCTCGACATGCTCTACGTTGGTCACGTCTTCTACTACCAGGGTGTCAACGAGGCTATTCAACTGTTTGAGTACCTGTCCGATTATGCGATCGTTGCCCGTGGTCACGATCGTCATTCGCGACTTGGATAAATCTTTAGCCTCTCCTACCGAAACGCTTTCAAGATTGAAACCGCGCTGCGAAAACAGATTTGCGACCCTGTTGAGGGCCCCCAGCGTGTTTTCTATGAGAAGGGTAATGACGTGGCGATGAACCGATTCTCCCTGCTCAGGACTGATCGCTTCGCCTGCTGCCTGCTTTCTGAACAGCTGTTGGGGTGTGAGGGTCTCGTTACTCATATCAGACTGTATTCTCGGAATTGAATTGTACTGTGATCATGTCACCGGTAGCGGCCCCAGCGGGCACCATTGGAAATACTTTCTCCTGCGTGATAACCTTAAAATCCATGACGACAGGGCGGTCTGTGACTTCCCAGGCGGCATCGATCGTGGCCTGGATGTCCTCCGGTTTGTCGCACAGCAGACCGACGCAACCAAACGATTCTGCCAGTTTGACGAAGTCTGGGTTCGTGGGAGTCAGATCAGTGTGACTGTAGCGTTCATCGTGGAAAAGCTCCTGCCACTGACGCACCATCCCGAGGTAAGAATTGTTCAGAATGACCACCTTCAGTGGCAACTTGTGGGCCGCGGCGACTCCAAGCTCCTGAATGTTCATGAGTACCCCCCCATCTCCGTTGATTGAGATGACTGGATCGGCTCCACCTCTCAGCCCAAAGGCCGCTCCCATGGCCGCGGGCAGAGAAAATCCCATCGTTCCGAGACCACCAGAGGTGATATGGGTTCGCGGTGAGAGGTAAGAGAAAAATTGGGCGCCCCACATCTGATTTTGACCCACATCCGTAACAACAATGGCTCGGCCCCCAGTTTTGTCTCGCAGTGCCCGAACGATTTCCTGCGGTCTGAGCTGTCCATCTCTATCGAAATCCAACGGACACTCCTTTCTCCAGATGTCGATTTTCTGAAGCCAGTCCGTCGTGTCTTTTTCTGCTAGAAGAGGTTCGAGTTGCTCCAACACGAGGCTCACATCGCCCAAAATGGGGCAATCGACGGGTACATTTTTCGAGATACACGCCGGGTCGATGTCGATATGAATGATCTTTGCGTGAGGTGCCCATGCTGCAATCTTGCCGGTAACCCGATCGTCGAATCTGGCTCCGACTGCAATAAGCAAGTCGGCGTGCTGAACGGCCTGGTTGGCGCACCAGGTGCCATGCATTCCAAGCATTCCCACCGAGAGCGAATCGTCCTCTGGAAATGAACCCAGGCCATGCAATGTTGTGGTGACCGGAATTCGGGTTTTTCTGGCAATACGGGTCAGCCGTTCGGCGCCCTCCGAAATAATGGTCCCACCGCCAACATATAACAGGGGTTGCTTCGATTCGGCAATCATCTGTGCCGCTTTTTCGACCATTGCCGGGTCACCCTTACCGACAAATGAATACCCCCGTATCGACACGCTTTCCGGGTAGTGAAATGGCGCCTTCGCCGCCAGCATATCCTTTGGGAGGTCCACAACTACTGGACCCGGTCGGCCGGTCCGGGCGATGTAGTACGCCTTCTTAACCGTTTCCGCTAGTTTCGTTACGTCTCGAACAAGAAAGCTGTGCTTGGTGATACTGCGAGTAATTCCGATCGTATCGCATTCCTGAAACGCATCGTTTCCGATGAGGTGCGTGGGCACCTGTCCCGTAAATACTACGATTGGAATGGAATCCATGTACGCGTCAGCAATTCCCGTGACGCAATTTGTCGCTCCAGGTCCCGAAGTGACAAGTACCGTGCCCACCTTTCCAGTTGCCTTGGCGTACCCTTCCGCCGCATGCGTTCCGCCCTGCTCATGGCGCACAAGGATATGCTCAAACGAAGGCTGGATCCGGTGCATTTCGTCGTAGATGCCTATGACCGCCCCACCGGGGTATCCGAACACAATTTCTACGCCTTCTGCTTCCAGCGATCGAATTAGAATCTCTGCACCAGTCACAAGTCCGGTTGCGGTTGTGGTTTCAGGATCCGAGACAACGGACTGCACCCCGCTTGGAGCGATGGCTGCCTGTGCCGACGCAGCGGCCGACGCTGTGGGCGACGTGGATTGTTGTACGATGGACTGTGACATCGAGAGGTTGATTCGGTTTATTGATTGAATTCTGTTTCACGAACGGAAGTCGGCACTTGCAGGATTGCTCCTGTCGAAGCGCTTGAGACCATAAAACTGTAGCGTTCCAGATATCCGCCTTTGATTCGGGGCTCAAACGGCGGGACTGCGGCCAATCGAATAGCAATTTCTTCATCACTCAGATGGAGATGGACGCTCGAATTCGGGATATCGATTGTGATCTCGTCTCCTTCCTGGACGGCTGCAATGGGTCCACCGGAGGCGGCTTCCGGAGAGCAGTGTCCGATGGAGAGGCCACGTGTTCCTCCAGAAAAACGTCCGTCTGTAATCATCGCGACGGTGTGATCCAGGCGCATTCCTACCAGCGCCGAAGTTGGCTGGAGCATCTCTGGCATACCCGGGCCTCCTTTCGGGCCCTCATATCGAATGATGACGACGCTACCAGCTTCCAGCGTTCCGGACATGATACCCGCCGCCGCCTCATCCTGGCTCTCATAAATCACTGCGCGGCCTGTGAAGGTCAACATATCTTCGGCAACCGCGCCGGTTTTCACGACACAACCGTCGGGTGCCAGATTGCCGAATAACACAGACAGTCCGCCCGTTTTCCTGAAAGGATTTTCCGTGGTCTTGATGATATCCGGCCTGTTGTTTTTGGCGTTGTCGAGCGTCACCTGTAAGGTCTCTCCGGTCACGGTTAGCCGATCTGCGTTCAGGATGCCGGCCTTCCCCAGTTCGGCCAGGATCGCTGGCACTCCGCCCGCTTCTTCCACATCTTCCATATGCACATCGGCAATGGCGGGCGCCACTTTGCAGATGTAGGGCACCCGCTGAGAAATCTGGTTGATCTTGTGGAGATCGTAATCGATACCTGCCTCGTGGGCGGCAGCCAGCAGGTGTAATATCGTATTGGTAGAACCTCCCAAGGCCATGTCGAGGGCGAATGCGTCGTCGAGGGCGGCTTCCGTAAAAATGTCTCGCGCCTTCAGGTCTTCATCCACCATTTCTACAATGCGGGTTGCAGCAGACCTGGCCAGTACTTCTCGGCGAGGATCTACCGCGAGAATCGAGCCATTTCCGGGCAGAGCGAGGCCCAGTACTTCCATGATGCAGTTCATCGAATTGGCCGTAAACATCCCGGAGCAGGAGCCGCAGGTTGGACATGCTAATCGCTCAAGCTCGTCCAGACCTTTGTCGTCCAGATCTCCCCGCTGATATTTTCCAACACCCTCAAAGACCGAAACCAGGTCGATCTTGGTACCGTCATCGAGCTGCCCTGCCTTCATGGGGCCGCCAGAAACGAATATCGTCGGGATATTGCAACGAAGAGCTCCCATCAGCATCCCCGGGACGATCTTATCACAATTCGGTATGCAGATGATGGCATCCAGGCAGTGTGCTGTGACCACCGTTTCTACAGAATCTGCAATGATCTCCCGTGACGGCAACGAATACCGCATTCCGAGATGGCCCATCGCTATGCCGTCATCGACTCCGATCGTATTGAATTCAAATGGAACACCACCGGCCGCCCGAACGGCTTCCTTCACGTTTCGACCGAACTCCTGCAGATGAACATGGCCGGGTATCAGATCGATGTATGAATTGCATACACCAATGAATGGAAGTTCGAAATCCGAGTCAGAGTGGATTGCACCGGTCGCCCTCAGCAGACTCCTGTGAGGAGCTCGCGTAAATCCTTTCTTTATAGTATCGCTGAGGTGTTTGGACATTGTCGGTATCGTGATTCGGGGTAGTGTCAACCCCATCTCGATATGCATGTCCGCTCGAAGCGGCTACAGGGTTGACCGTTGTATCAGCTAATAAGGATGCTGATTAGAATGGAGAGGAGCACGAGGCTCGCTAGAGCCAGGTCAACATTTAGAATCGAAATCGAGCGGTCATTTAACCATAGCATGCTTTCGTCTTTCCGAGGGGAAAGAATTGCCAGAGTCGCTATCGAGTGTTGAGTATGCAAGGATTTCTTTTTGGAGAAAAGTCAGATGGACCTTCCGCCACTAATCTACTGTAAAAAAGGATCTTCCGTAAAAAAGATGCACGGCGCAAAACTACTGCGAAGACCGGTTGTGAGTCAACAGGTTGCTATGTGAAGAATCCGGAAGCGCTACCGCGCCATAATCGCTCCCCTGGTCGCTGAGAGGTAGGGTATCTGCTACCTGGCCGGGTGTAGTATGTGCACTTCCACACCTTATCCTGCGGCAACCCGACAAGCCACGGCAATTTATGTGCTCCATTCTGGCCATTCTTGACATTCTTGACGGTGATCAGCCGCGAGCCCCGCTCCGCGAGCGGGCCCTTGCACTCAGCAAATTGCAACGACATCGAGGTCCAGACTGGTCCGGTGTTTACTCTGACGAGCACGCAATTCTTGCCCACGAGCGATTGGCTATCGTAGATGTTCATCACGGCGCACAACCCCTGGTCAGTGAAGATGGACGGTACGTGCTAGCCGTCAACGGTGAAATCTATAATCATATGGCTCTTCGCGAGGAGCTGGCGGACTATCCGTTTCAGACCGAGTCCGATTGCGAAGTCATCATTCCACTTTTCATTAAATACGGCCCTGATTTCGCGAAGCGGCTCAATGGGATTTTTGCGTTCGTCCTCTGGGACAATGTCGACAGGCGCTATATCGTCGCCCGAGACCCGCTGGGGGTCGTCCCTCTTTATGCAGGTTTCGATGCAGAGGGGCACGCCTACTTCGCTTCCGAACTGAAGGCTCTGGAGCCAGCGTGTAAACAGTATCGGGTGTTTCTGCCCGGACATATTCTGGATAGCGCCGAAGCCCAGGACTCCCGTTCCTATATAAAACGTACATGGGAATCATTTGATGTTGTTAGCGAGGGTCAAACTGATCCAGAGATCATCAGAAAATCGTTATCCGAGGCAGTCCACCGGCAGCTGATGAGTGACGTTCCGTTTGGTGTCCTCCTGTCGGGAGGATTGGATTCTTCAATCATTGCGGCGCTGGCATGCAAGTACGAAGCCCATCGGATTGAAGAAGATGACCTGACCCGTGCCTGGTGGCCGCGTATCCACTCGTTTGCCATCGGCCTCGAAGGGAGTCCTGATC
>CALBJU010000445.1 GCA_937893205.1 uncultured Bacteroidota bacterium | reverse complement strand
CCCTTCGAAACGCCGTGTTTTTTGAGCACGTTTGCGAATCGAGACACCTTTTCGTGGAGGTCTCTGTAGGTGATATGAGATGCAGCCTCGTGAGGATCGTCGGGCTCGAAGATCAGCGCGGTCTGCTCACCTCGGGATTCAAGATGTCGATCGATGCAGTTGTAGGACGCATTGGTTTTGCCTCCTTCGAACCAGCGAATGTGTAAGTCGTCCTTTTTAAAGGAGGTGGATTTGACTTTGGTGAAGGGTTCAAACCAATCAATTCGGCCAGCCATATCACCCCAGAACGCTTCAGGATCCTCGATGGAGCGCTGATACATTTCGTCGTAGGCCTGCCTGGATCCAATCAGCGCCTGTTGGGCAAATGAATCCGGTGCTGGATAGCTCGCGTCCATGTTGGCGTGTCGCTGGTTAAAAGGTTGGCGCGCGAATAGATCGGAATGAGCGCGACGTCAAGGATACGTCTTTACCACAAAATACTGCGCGAACACACCTCCGTCTTATCCGAATGACGAATTATCTCACCAAAACCAGCTTGCGTGTCTGTACGTATCCGGGCGATGTCAATCGGTAAAAGTACACACCGCTCGGAACGGGCTGGCCGAATTCATTCACGCCCCTCCAGGTGTTTACATTCACTCCAGAGCCCCGATAGCCGTCGGTGAGAGAGACAACTTTTTGTCCGCGCACATCGAAGATCTCAAGCCTCACGTTTGCGCCTCCAGGTGGAAGACGATAGACGATCTCAGTGGATGAGAAAAACGGATTCGGAGTGTTCTGCATGAGATCGAGTAGGACCTGAGCCGCTGCTCCTCGCCAGCCGTGGCCATCTCACAGCTCGACTGCTGCTCGTTTCCATTCAGAATGCCGTCATTGCAGGACCATCCGGATGATTGAATCATCGCTTCTGCAGCCAGCTCATCCAGAACGGCCTGTTCTTCGACTGACACTCCGCCGAGCAACAGGTCCACCGCCTCGAATGGATCCGCGATGAGATCATACAATTCTTGTAAACCACTTTCGTACTCGATCAGCTTGTATCGATCATTTCTGATCGCATACCCAGTCGTTGCGTCGATGGCGACCTGTACAAAATTGTACGGTCGGCTCTCGGATGCCGCGTCCGATAACAGGCCTTTGAAACTGAAACTGTTCAGAACCCCACCTTCCAGATCAGGTCCCACAATCTCCAGAACGGTGGCGTAAACGTCCATGACATGCACCGGGGTATCCTCCACTTCGTTAATGCGCGATACGCCGTATCCCGAAACAATCATGGGTACACGAACGCCACCTTCGTAGAGCGAACCCTTTCCCCTGCGGTTGGGAAAGCCCTGGAGCACGGAATTGGGCGTCCCATTGTCACCTGCAAAAATCACCAGGGTGTTCTCCCGTTCGGCGGGTGTGAGCGAATCCAGTAGTCTGGCGAGTAAACCAGCCTGG
>CALBJU010000444.1 GCA_937893205.1 uncultured Bacteroidota bacterium | reverse complement strand
ATGCGTTACGCATTGATAAACCTTCGTCGAATGATGTCAGCCACTGTAATCAAAGATCTCACAGAAGTGAGTGAATAACCGATCGATACCGGAAACGGCTATGGAAAACGGCAAGAAAGACATACTTCTACACCTTTATGGAGAAGCGTCCAGTGAAAGCGATCTCAGGTCGCTACTCCGGGATGAGGATCTCAGGAAGGAATACACGCAGTTGAGCGAGGCCAAGTTCAGGCTTGACCACATGGATAAGCAGCGTCCGGATCAGGCCGTGATCGATGGCATCCTGGCAGCAGCAGCCTCAGAGGCAGGTTTGCCGACGACATCCTCCAAACTAGATCGCGGACCAATTGCACGCCATCCTCAGCTTAAAAAGGTGCTGATTCCCGTCTTATCCATTGCGGCGGCAATCGTATTCGGCATAGGAATCGGATGGTTTGGCGCTTCTTCTGAGTCGGTCTCGGGCGATTTCCCGCAGGCACTCGCAGAACACGAAAATGATCTCGTTCCACCGGAATCTCTCTTCCGATTTGTGCCGTCAAGACAGGGCGGCCTTTCTCAGGTCGCAGCAACGGATCCGAGACTGGTATGGGACGACTCTACCCCGCTTCATCAAGTTCAGCGAAGAATTGAAAATATGCGTCCTGCCGATCTGCTCGACTGGGGAGAGAAAGCAGTTCCCCTGGAGGCCCTGCCGAGTTCAAGCCGAAATAGATTCAGAACGGTCGGTTCAAACAACTAATCAACTATCAGAAGGAAAGCCAGCGACTGCTCAGGCAGCCTGGAGGGAATGAAAATGACCAGACTACTTCAAAAAATAATTACGACCTCGCTGATGATGGTCTTGATCGTGCCTCTGGCGTTCGGACAAGACCATCAGAAAGTGACAATTGAAGACGGAAAGGTGTTCGTCAACGGGAAGGAAGTTCTAAAAGGCGACCTGCCGGAATCGCTGAGGAATGTGGATGTGAACGCTCGCTTCAGCTTCTGGAGTACTGACAATGCATTCATTGAAATCAATGGAAACGTTTTCACCTTCGAGGACGGCCGGGTCACCGAAGCCGACGAGGACTTTGTCAACGCAAACAATGCGATGGTCTATTTCTCTACAAATGAGAGCGATTTTCCGGTTCGCCTGTTTCAACGAACTCCCGCAGACTTTTCTTTCATTGTTGCTCCGAAGTTTCACGCGCAGGCCATGGACACCTACATGGCAGCATTCAGTGAACGCGCTTTAAAGTTCGATAAGCTGCGGTTTGAATTGGCTGAGATAGCTCCGGAAAGTGATGCGATAGCTCGTCAGCTCGTCGTTGAGGCAGAAAATGCGGCGCGGATGGTAAGCTCACTCCCACGAGTTGAATTTGAGTCCTATATGGGAAGACTGCAGGGAAGGGATCTACATCTCTATGGCGAACTTCTCCGCGAAAATGAGATGGAAAACCAGACCCACCATCTTGCCATGCAAATTCTTCAGGCCGAAAACCGGGCAGATCAAGAGAAATTAACGGATGAACTACGTAAAACTCTGATTGAGATATTTCAACTCAAACAGGAAAATCGGCGCAATGAAATTGATCAGCTTGCGATTCAGTTGAAAGACCTTCAAGGCCGCTTGGAAGAACGCAAATCCCTTCAGGAAGATATCATCGAAAGTCGCCTGAAAGATCTATTGGAACGGCACAGGTGGTAACAACAGACCTACACCACGCCCATTCAAATCAAGTAACCAAGTAAGAAATACCATGCAGTTAGTAAAGTTTTTGGGCACGGCCACCCTGATAGTCGCCGTCACGCTCGCATCATCGCTTGATGCTTCCGCGCAGAAATCGAAATTCGACTTAAAACGAAATGAGGAAGCCACCGTCATCGAAGTCAAAGACGGAAAGGTCTATCTGAATGACAAAGAAATCGCGGTCCTCGAAAACGCAGATCAACCCATCTTCTTCATGAAGAATGGTGAAAACAGCCACGCCATGAGCTGGTTTATGGACAACGACAACGACGCGGCTGGATCGTATGCAAAAGCGCTAACTCTCTATTCCGGTTCCAAGGAAGGATCGCAATTCGTATTCGAATCGAGCCCTCATCTGTTCGAATACAAAATGGATGGGAACGGAAATTCGTTTTTCCACGATATGGATGCAAAGTTTGATTTTGAATCCGACATGGATTTCGAAGGAATGAAGCACTTCAATAGTCGCCTGGCTCCAATTGACGGGTACACGTTCCTGTACTCGGATGGGATGTTCTCAAACGCAGAATCCATGAGAGATAATCGTCGTGCTAAGGAACTTGCGGAGAGAATTAGACGATCGGACGGTGATACATCTGAGATAGAAGCCGAGCTGGATGAGCTACTCGCTGAGATGTTCTCCGTCAAGCAGGAAGCCCAGCAGGCACGAGTCGATAAGTTGCGCGAACAACTTGCTGAACTCGAGCAGCGCGTGTCGGAAAGAAATGCAGATCATGAAGGGATCATTTCAAAACGCAGAAATGAATTGCTCGGAAAACGAAGCAAATACGACTGGTAGAAATATGCTGTAGACTTGTACTGGGAGGGACGAGTCTACGGTTCTTCGGCGATTGCAGGCAGGAAATTCCTTCCGGTTTACCTAGAAGAGAGTTCCGTCTGCCGAGCGCCCAAGAGAGAGGGCGGGGGCCTTGGGCCCCCGCCCTCTCTTATTTGTATTAAACAGACAGCCCGTTGCGTAATCAAATCGGCGATTTTGGCATTCAGGACCAAATAATCGGCAGATCCACACTGGTTTGGCACCCGTCTTGCCCTCGTAGTCAGCATGAGATTAAAATTTAGCACCTACCCTTTCCCAGCGTCTTCAGAACTGATGCGTGGTCTGGTCATTCTGTTATTCCTTTTCTCGAGTCAAGCGGCGTTCGGTGCACTACCCTTCGCCCGGACGGATGACGCACCGCGCCTCGAACGGATCTCGTTCTCGGCGCGCGCAGACGGAAACGGATACGTGGTCAGGCTGCACCTTTCGGGTC
>CALBJU010000443.1 GCA_937893205.1 uncultured Bacteroidota bacterium | reverse complement strand
AGGAGCCCGACAGATTGACCAGTACGCCCATGTTCATTTCGTCCATTTCGCTGATTAGCGTATCGATGGCACCCCCGCTCATGGTAGAGGCTCTAAACCAGTGACTGTGCACGTCGATAAACGGAAATTTGGCGCTGGTCAGGATGTTCTCTTCGACCACCAGCGTAGAGCGCGGCTCGAATTCTGCGACGGTCATGTCGCCGAGGACCTCCTCGGCCTCCTGGCCAATGGCAGGTGAATTGATCAGCAGGCAAGTGCCGAGAAGGAAAACAATCCGGTTCATATGGTTCTCTCTGAAGGAGGCAAATTCCGAACCATCGGTCTTCGCATGGGTACACGACTCGCGCAGCTAACGGCCCAGATTCGGGTTCGTTTCCCTCTGCAGGCCATCACCTCCCGCATCGTCATGTCCCAACTTCTCAGCACAGAACGCCCGTTCGAAATCGTATCGGATTTCGTGCCTACGGGCGATCAGCCCCGGGCGATCAAAGAGCTCACAGAGGGATTGATTCGCGGAGATCGGCATCAGACTCTGCTTGGAGCTACTGGTACGGGCAAGACGTTTTCGATCTCGAATGTGATTGCCAATGTTGGTCGGCCCACCCTCGTACTCAGCCACAACAAGACCCTGGCCGCGCAGCTCTACGCCGAGTTCAAACACTTCTTTCCGAACAATGCGGTCGAGTTCTTCATTTCGTACTACGACTACTACCAGCCCGAGGCCTACATCGTTCATTCGGACACCTATATCGAAAAGGATATGTCGGTCAACGAACGAATCGATCGGCTCCGCTTGAAAGCTGCCAGCTCTCTCGTGTCCGGGCGAAAGGATGTGATTGTTGTGGCGAGTGTGTCCTGTATATACGGGCTCGGCTCCCCTGACGAGTACCGCAAACAGATCGTCCAGGTAAAGGTCGGCGACTCCATTCCTCGAAATGAGCTGCTTCACAGTCTCACGGGCATCTTTTACTCCCGAAACGACATCGAATTCATCCCAGGAACGTTTCGAGTCCGTGGCGACGTCGTGGAAGTCTTCCCCGCCTACTCGGAAGATGAGGCCTTGCGAATAGAATTTTGGGGCGACGAAGTGGAAAAACTCACCGTTTTTGAGCCGATTTCGGGCAAAGTGATAGGAGAAAATCAATATCTGACCATTTACCCGGCGAAGATATTCGTAACACCGAAGGACCAGATTCTGAAGGCCATTGGAACGATTGAGGAAGAGCTCAGGTGGCGTCTGGCAGTACTGCAGGACAGCGGCAAGATGCTCGAAGCCCACCGCCTCGAGCAGCGCACACTTTTCGATATCGAAATGCTGCGCGAGGTCGGTTACTGCTCCGGGGTCGAGAATTATTCCAGGCACATGGCTGGCACAGAGCCCGGAGAGCGACCCAAGTGCCTGTTGGATTATTTCCCGGATGACTTTCTGATGGTCATTGACGAGAGTCATGTATCGCTGCCGCAAGTCAGGGCGATGTACAATGGAGATCGGGCGAGGAAGCTGAATCTGGTGGAATACGGATTTCGTCTTCCGTCGGCTTTGGACAATCGCCCGATGACCTACGAGGAATTTGAAGAGAAGCAGCATCAGGTCATATATGCGAGCGCAACGCCAGGTGAATATGAACTGGAATTGTCCGGCGGTGTTTTTGTCGAGCAAGTCATCCGCCCGACTGGAATTCCGGATCCCGTGGTTGTTGTTCGGCCTTCGAAGAACCAGATCGATGACCTGCTCGAAGAAATTCGCGTGGTGACCGAGCGAAACGAGAGAACTCTCGTGACTACACTCACCAAACGTATGGCCGAAGACCTCGCAGACTTTCTCGACGGGTACGGAATCAAGGTGCGCTACCTACACTCTGACATTGCCGCGCTGGACCGAGTAGAAATTCTGCGCGGACTCCGCTTGGGCACCTTTGACGTCTTGATCGGCGTAAATCTCCTTCGCGAGGGACTGGACCTGCCTGAAGTCTCGCTCGTGGCCATTCTGGACGCAGACAAAGAAGGGTTTCTTCGCTCGGATCGGTCGCTCATCCAGACCGCTGGAAGGGCGGCCAGGAACGTGCGAAGCAAGATCTTGCTCTATGCCGACAAGGTTACCGGCTCTATGGAGCGCATGATGGATGAGACGGACAGGAGGCGCGCGATTCAGGAGGCGTATAACAAGGAGCACGGCATCACTCCTACAACGGTCAAGAAATCGATTGATCAGATAATGGAAGGCACGTCGATTGCCGACGAAAAGAAATTCGCCGGTGGTCCCGCTTCGAACTTCTATGATGGTCCTGATCAGTTGAAGATCGTCGCCGACCCCATCATCAAATATTTGACCGATGACCAAAAAGGTGATCTCATAAAGCAGATGCAGGTGGAAATGGACGAGGCGGCGATCGATCTCAAGTTTGAAAGGGCTGCCGAACTTCGTGACAGTATCGCTCAGCTGAAGGCCGACCTGAAATGAGACTCCGCCTCATTCTGATTTTGTGGATCCTTTTAGCGACGAGTGCGCAAGCCCAGACGACCGCGGTCCCCGCTTGCCAGCAGCTATCCCTCTATTGCATCCAGCTCATTCCGACTGCCTCTTTTTCGGGTTCGAGTGGCCACGTAGAACTGGCGCGGCCACCCTCGGCGTTCGGTGTCGTGGTAACTCGCGACGGTCATCACCGATTTAAACTCGTCCTGGATATCGCTGGGCTTCCAGACCCGTCCTCGATTGGTCCGTACGGGCAGTACATATTGTGGGCGATGCCGCTCGATCTCGATCCCGTAATGAACATGGGTGCCGTGGGGAATGGGCATCATGAGCTGGGCGAGATCTCGTTCAACAAGTTCATGCTTCTGGTGACGGCCGAGCCCGCGGGCGAGCGAACCGAGCGCTCTGGACCCTTCGTCATGCGTGGCCGCTCTCCTTCTGCCCGGCTCGAGCCGCACGATCTGTTTCAAGTCGCAGCATTTGCTGATCCTCGTGGTGAGGCCCACGACCATGAGACCGAGAACTGGCCGATGCCAGCCATGCATCCGACGGCCATGATGTTGGAAGCGATGATGACGTTGAGGCCTGCTATTTCGCCCTGGTCTCCTGAATGGCTTTCAGACGCTCCTGATGCCCTGCCCCGCGAGGTGCTCAGTCTTGCAGAAGGAGATTCGATTACGTTACGTGCGTATCCGGTTATCAAGAGCATCGCCGGCCGTAAATACGCCATGTTGGGCTATAATGGCCAAATACCGGGTCCGTTGCTTGAGGTTGATCATAATGTAACCATAAATGTTACATTTATAAACGACGCGCCGTTTGCCAGTTCGATCCACTGGCATGGACTGCGCCACGACAATGCCAATGATGGGGTTCCTGGCTTCACCCAAGACCCCGTCGAGCCCGGCGAGACGTTCGAGTACACCGTTCATTTTCCCGATGCAGGAATCTACTGGTATCATCCCCACCATCGCGAAGACGCACAGCAGGAACTGGGGCTTTATGGCAACATGATTGTTCGGGCGCCTGATCATGCCTATCTGCCAGATGTGGATCAAGAGGAAATCTTGGTTCTCGATGACTTCACCATCGGTCCGACGGGCCAGGCCCCGTTTGGTCTCGAGGAATCCAATTTCGCTCTGATGGGTCGCTTCGGAAATCAGCTCCTGATTAACAGCGAGACCGAATCTGAATTCACGGTGAAAGTCGGTAGTCGCGTCCGGTGGTTTGTCACGAACGTTTCAAATACGCGGGCCTGGAATTTGTCAGTTGAAGGACACGCCATGCAAATCGTTGCATCGGACCTGAGTCCGTACGAAGAGTTCACCTGGGAAGAGAGCATGACCATCGCTCCAGCCGAGCGATATGTGGCTGACCTTTATCCATCAGAGGTAGGAAGATTTGCCATCACGAATCGAATCCAATCTCTGGATCACACGGCGGGCGTGTTTTTCCAAGAAGTTGACACGGTGGCTTGGTTCGTCGTCGAGCCCGGGGAATCGACCGAAAGGGCGCAAGTCGCTGAAACTCACCACGCATCGACCGCCCAGGAGGAGGTCCGAAGCTGGACGAAGAATCTGGAGGCGTTTGAAAGTGCTGCACCAGATCGTGAGGTGGAACTCCTGTTGAGAACCGAGGGACTGCCTTCGCTGACGGACTGGATTCTTAAAACGGATCAGACGTACTTCCTTCCGGTCGAATTTTCCGACACCATGCCGTTCATGAACTGGAGCGCATCGGGCCGCGAAGTCGAGTGGCTCATCAGAGAGCCGTCCACGGGCAGGGAGAACCTGGATATCCAGTGGACCTTCGAGCTTAACAGCACAGAAAAAATAAGAATCACGAATCGCCGGGACAGCGAACACGCGATGCAGCATCCCATTCATCTGCACGGACAGCGATTTCTTGTGCTTTCGTACAACGGCCGTCCGCTTGAAAACAGGGTGTGGAAAGACACCGTCCTCATTCCAGCTGGCATGACGGCTGACATCCTGGTTGAGTTCACGAATCCGGGGATCTGGATGATGCACTGCCATATTGCAGAGCACCTGGAAGTCGGTATGAAAATGGCGTTCAAGGTCGAGTAGTGGCGCATCTGGGGTCTGTTTCGCTATCATGAGC
>CALBJU010000442.1 GCA_937893205.1 uncultured Bacteroidota bacterium | reverse complement strand
CCCACCCCAAATTCAAACGACTGGTATGGGGGTAGTTCACACTGCTTTCTATTGCTTCGCTTATTCACCAAGCCCAACTGGCATACACTGCCTCATTCGTTTAGATTTAAACGTTCACAACCATTAATCGGCCCAACACTATGGGCTTTGACTGTACAGAGTTTTGTACAGAGTCGACTGCCACTTCGCCCGCGTAAAAACAAAAAAGCCCCCTGATTTTGCAATCAGAGAGCTTTGAATGTGGCGAGAGAGAGACTTGAACTCTCGACCTCCGGGTTATGAATCCGACGCTCTAACCTGCTGAGCTACCTCGCCATCTTGGGAGCCTTTCTTGGTGGGCGGCTCAGCTCAGAGCTGCCCCAAGAAAGGCGGACCGAAGATAATACACGATTATGCGCCTGACAAAGGCGGGCGGGTCTCTCGGGCGTGATCAGCGACTTCTTCACGTGTCAGGGGCCGAAATAGTGGGGGAGTAGGGATCCAGCTGATTCGAAGGTGCGTCTGAGGAGCATGCTGTTTGCCAATATCATCGGGCAGGATCGGGTAGTTCATTCGCTTGCGCGAGCAATCGAACAGGAGCGGGTTGCGCACGCGTACATATTCCACGGCCCGGACGGAGTCGGGAAACGCGCGTTGGCGCTCGCGTTGGCTGGTGCCCTGCAGTGCACTGAGTTTCGGGGCGGTGATGCCTGCGAAAATTGCAGCGGGTGTAACAAGGTGGCGAAGGGGCTTCATCCAGATGTTCACGTCCTGATGCCGACAACGACCGACGCCGATCTGCACGACGTTTCGGCCCGGCTGCAATTGCTTGCCGAAGATCCCTATCAGCGAATAGATTTTCAAAGCAGGCCGACGTTGGATGGATCGAGATCTTCGTCCAACAAACAGATATTCTATTCGGTCGAGCATATCAATGCCCAGTTGCGTCGGGCTATGAGTTTCCACCGTGCTGAGGGGCTCTACCGAGTTGCCGTATTGCTGGATGTGGACCGAATGAGATCCGATGCTGCCAACGCGTTCCTGAAACTCCTGGAAGAGCCGGGAGATCGCACGGTCTTCATCCTGATCACCAACCGGATAGATCATCTCTTGCCGACGGTCATTTCCCGCTGCCAGCAAGTCCGCTTCGACACGCTCTCGAATGAGACTATCGAAAAGGCCATGTTGGCCCGAAACGTCGAGCCCGGCATCGCGGCGATGCTCTCCCGGATGGCGGATGGGAGCATCAGTCGAGCGCTCGAGCTGTATGGCAACCAGGAGCTACTCCAGACGCGCGAAAAAGTACTGGAGTTCCTCAGGCTGAGTTATCAAGGCAAGGGCGACCGGGTTGTCGCGGCAACCGACTCGATGATCGGGCAGGGCAGGGAGTTCGTGAAGTTTCAACTCCAGGTAATCATGGGTCTGCTTCGGGACCTTCTCTTGATTCGAACCACGGGAGACGTGAGCCTCATCGTAAATATCGATCAGGTCGATACACTCACCAGTTTCGCTGCCAACCTTCCAGATGCCCGGCTGGAATCCATGATTGAGGCCGTGGAAGAGACGAGTCACCTGGTAGAACGAAACGTCAACCTACGCCTGGCTCTGGTGGCGCTGTCCCGGGTTCTGGCGCGCGCGATGCGGGGCGAGCCATCCGTCAAGATGGAAACCGACCTACTCAAAGTCGAAGCCTGAACCCGATCAGCGGTTCAGGTCTTCCAGGTTATCCATCTGGTCCAGATCACCGAGATTTCCCAGGATGTCATCTGCATCGGGTCGATGAAGGGCAAGGATGGACCCGTGCGGGACAATCAGAAACGTGTTGCCCTCGAATTTTATTTCGATTGCATCTTTTCGGAGGAAAAAGGCATAATCGCCCGATTGTGCTTGCAGTGGCAGATACCGAACCGCCTCCCGATTCTGTGACCAGGGTTCGCCTTCGGTGAATTCGGGATTGGGAGTCACATATCCAGGCCCAATGCCCACGACACGGCCACTTCGGACCCGCTCTTTTTCCGCAACAGATGCGGGTAGCACGAGGCCAGAATCGGTTTTGCGTTCACCTTCTTCGGGCGCGATCAACACCCGGTCGCCAACCATTATCAATTCACCCATGGGATCGTATCGTCAAGTCGCTGTATGAGGTCTCTGTCATAGTTTCCAGCGCTTGTACGCATCTATCGATGCCGCGCTCCCGATCGTAGAAATGGCTCCGCTCAAGTGCATTCTCGCTCCACCGAAGATACTGGTTCGGATCCTGGCGAAGGCCCTGGAAAAAGGTTGTGACGGCCTCGTCATCGTGCCACCCGATCTGTGCACCGATACCGTGATCGATTACTTCTTGGCCTAGTGGTCCGCCAGCGTCGCAAACGGCCAGGATGGGCGTTGCCGAAGTCATTCCCGGGATCAGTTTCGACGGAATGAACGAGTTTCCGGCACCCTCGCGCTCGGTGATTACATAGAAGTCCGCCGAATGAAGGGCTCGCGCTAAGCCATCTTCATCCGTCAGGTCACGCAGCTCAAAACGCGGATCGTTTTGAGCGGTGATCCACTTCCTTAATTCTGGCGCTCGTCCACCGTCGCCGTGGATTCGGAGTTGGAAGGCGTGATCGGTCATGGACAGGCTTTTACACCACGCGAGTAAATTCTGTTTTCCCCCGATATTGCCCGAATAGAACAGTCGAACGGGAGCTGCGGGGTCGGCGATTGAGCGGGGAGAGGAAGATGAAAGTCGCTTCCCGAGTGAAGCGTGGAGCCAGTTCGGGATCAGTTCGATGCGCTCGGGCGCCCCGTCTATGCGTTGTAACACCTGGATCATGGACGCCGATATCGAGCTCCAGAAGGAAGCCTTCCGGAATAAGAAGTTCTGGATTTTCTCAAGATTTGATGAGCGGCTGGTAAGGCCGCCGGCCGTAGCGGCCTGGGCCGATAGGTCTTGTACGTTCAGCCACAGGGGCGCTCCCGTCCGCCTGGCGGCAAGGGCAGCATACCCCACCGATCCGATGAGTGGACAAAAAACGAGAACCGCGTCGAACTGCCCGCGTCGGGGAAGACGTCTCAACAGCGACAAAAAAAATGAGGCCTCGTATATCAGGCGCTGCACAAGACTGTTGGGATTGCGCGGGATGTAAAGGCCGTGGCGCTCAACCCGATATCCATCACTTATTTCTGTGCGAATCTTCAGATCATTTTGCCCTGATTTATCTCTCCATTGAGGATAATATGGGTACGCGCACTTTACGGTGATATCGAATCCGCGTTCGAACAATCCATCACACAGATCTGAAAACAGGACGCCTCCGCCCAAGTCTGGACGGAACACGTTTACGACAACTAGGATATGTGGACGCCCACTTTTCACAACACACATTACTGCGAAAACATGTTAACAAAAAAGCACAGCCGGGAGGTAGCTGTGCTAGGGTACAAGAGAATCCGTTCGCGAGTCAATACACCCCGAATAATAGAGGGGGATTGAATAAATGCGGCAGAAGCCTTTACTAGAGAAGTTGGAATACAATGAAGAGTACTACTCCAACAACTCCGGCTCCGTACGTCATCGCTCTGATGGCGCGGTCGACCGGATTTCGCATATGTGTGTGGCTGTGGTGGTTCGGTATGGATTAGAACATCAGGCGAGCATTCCGTCTGTTCTCCGTCCTTGAGAGGCCTAGTGTATGACCCCTGCGAACATTTTTTAATATAAGAACACATATATAAGAGCACAACTTGTCTATAAATATGACAATGAGTATGTGATTTTAGGTTAAAACGCCCCATAATTACCCGTCATTCGAGGGTTTAAGGGGATATGTGTCAACATGACAGGCGTAAAAAAACGGTTTAAAGAGCCTGTTCAGAGGGAGAGATTTATAGAAAAGAAGAGATTAGTGGGTAAAAACAGGAATGTTTTACCACTCATTTTCTTCTTTCGAAACGTTCATTTCTACCGGTACTGGATAATTGCCTGAGAAGCAGGCATCGCAGTATCCGTGGCCTTTTTCGTTTGCAGTTGTCACCGCTCCTTGCATCCCTTCCACCGTGAGATAGCCAAGAGAGTCTACCCCCAGCCAGCGCGCCATTACGTCAACATCGCATTCGTGCTGATTGGCGAATAGCTCCTCGCGACTGGGAAAGTCCATGCCGTAGAAACACGGATTTTGGACGGGAGGAGAGGCCACTCTGAAATGAACCTCCTTGGCGCCAGCCTTACGCACCATCTGAACGAGCTGTTTGGCCGTAGTTCCTCGCACAATCGAGTCGTCCACCATCACCACAACGCGTCCTTTCAAGACTCCCTCGACCGTGTTGAACTTGCTCCGTACTCGCTGTTCACGAGAACGCTGTCCCGGCGAGATGAACGTGCGTCCGACATAATGATTTCGAATCAGTCCGATCTCATAGCGACATCGTTGCCCAAGCTTCTTGCACTCGTTCACGTATCCCAGCGTTGCCGTGTTCGATGAGTCGGGCACGCTGATGACGATGGGTTTCGCGTCACCTTCAGGGACCGTTGGTACTGGAGCATCGTGGGCCAATTGCTTGCCCATCTTGCGGCGAACCTTGTCGACCATTTCTCCAAAAATCTTCGAGTCGGGTCTGGAGAAATAGATGTATTCAAAAATACACTGGCTGACGCCATGGTTTTGCGCGAGGGCGTATGATTCAAACTGTCCCGACTCAATTCCTTTCTGATTGATCACTATCAGTTCTCCTGGCTCGACGTCCCGAACGTACTCGGCACCCACCAGGTCGAACGCACACGTTTCACTGGCCACACACCACGCATATTCACCTGACTTCTCACCCCGTGGGATGCGTCCAATTGCCAGAGGCCGAAATCCATTAGGATCCCTGAGTGCGATGAGGGAATCATCTGTCAGAATGACGAGGGAGAAAGCACCCTCAAGTTGGGAAACGGCGTCGACAATTTTATCAATCGGTTTTCGGCGCGTACTCTGTGCAATCAGATGGAGCACGAGTTCTGAATCGGAAGTGCTCTGAAAAAGTGTTCCTCGCTCAACGAAGCTGCGTCTGATTTCGCGCGCGTTGGAGATATTGCCGTTGTGCGCCAATGCCAGATTTCCTTCACGGTAGTGGACCAGCAAGGGCTGAATATTGGCGGCGTTGTCTGAAGCTCCGGAAGTGGAATATCGATTGTGTCCTATACCAGCTGTGCCCAGGAGCTTGCTCTCGAAAAGAGTGGGGTCTTTGAACACGTCCAGAACCAGACCCGGGCGTTTATGCGAGGGCATGACCTTGCGTCCCTTAGCCTCATCATAAACAGATGTGACGATGCCCGCAGACTCCTGTCCGCGATGCTGAAGGGCGTGAAGGCCCAAATAAATTTTGTGGGCTGCATTTGGGGCATTGAAAATGCCAAAAATACCACAATACTCGCGAATAGAGCGCATTTTGCGGGGAGGCTGCCGGCAACAAAGAGGTGGCTTGGATGTCGCCGGAATGGAATGGGTTTCGTGGAGATTCCGTGGACTCCTGAAGATAGTTACAATCGGGTGTCAGGTCCTACAGAATGGACTCCCGAAAGAGCAGATTAACCGGAAGTAGAACCGATTTTTATTCGCACTTGAACAACACGGTGATTGATGACCTCGGTGACCTCATACGTGACGCCCTCGTTCTCAAAAGTGTCGCCCTTGGCTGGAATTTCCCTTGCCAAGTGAAAGATCAGCCCGCCAAGCGTTTCAAAATCCAGATTCTCTGTATCAGTCTTGGTTCCAAGGATTTCATTCAGATCGTCCAGATCGATTTTTGCGTCGACCAGGTATTCGGTCGCTGAGATTTTCTCGTACAGCTCCTCTTCATCCTCGTCGTGTTCGTCGCGAATCTCGCCGACGATTTCCTCGAGCACATCCTCGAGAGTCACCAACCCCGCCGTTCCACCATACTCGTCAACCACCAGCGCGATGTGGGTCTTGCGCTCCTGAAAATCACGGAGAAGATCATCCAGCATCTTTCCGAGTGGGACAAAAATCGCTGGGCGCGCGATGCTCGTCCAGTCAATGGTTTCTTGGTCTGGATGCTCGGTCAGAATCCGGAGCAGATCTTTCGCATACACGATTCCCAGAATATTATCCAGGTGTTCAACATATAGTGGCAGGCGTGAGTGCCCGCTCCTACGGATGACCTCTATGGCATCTGCAATGTTGGTGCCAACATTGAGCGCGATGATATCCAGCCGACTGATCATGATTTCCCGAACACTTGTGTCTCCGAAATCAACGATCGAATGAATCATTTCTCTCTCTCCTTCCTCAATCGTCCCGTGGGCAGCGCCTATTTCAGCCATGGTCTTCAGG
>CALBJU010000441.1 GCA_937893205.1 uncultured Bacteroidota bacterium | reverse complement strand
TCGTCCACATCTTTTCTCGATAATTAAGGTCGCAGCTCACCGTGACTCCAGCCTCGCGAGCGGCCTTGCACATCGACACGAGCGTTTTCCGTGGAGTTGGCCCGAGCGCCGGGGTTATCCCGGTCCAATGAAACCATGATGCACCGTCGAATATGGCATCCATATCGAGCTCGGCTTCTGTCAGCGTGGTTACTGCGGCTCCCTCCCTGTCATAGATGATCTTGGAGCTGCGCTGACTGGCGCCTGTTTCCAGGAAATAGATTCCAACGCGGTCACCCCCGCGTACGATATACCGGTCCGAAATGCCATACCGACGGAGATGATTGACCGCCGCCTGACCGATGTCGTTAGAGGGAAACTTGCTCACGAAACAACTATCGAATCCGTAGTTGGCCAGGGACGCCGCAACGTTCGCCTCGCCTCCACCAAAGGTCGCGTCAAAGGAATCCGTCTGGACGAATCGTTTGAATCCCGGCGTCGAAAGCCGGAGCATCATCTCTCCGAAGGTGATTGTTTTCATGGCGAATAATCTACCGAATCAAGGATTGGTACGTTCGGTCTCGAGCCTGTTCTATTGATAGAAGAAGCGTCGCTGCTCGCTCGGTCAGTATTTCAAACGTCCCGCTTGTAATCGCGTCTTTGTCGAGTAACGCACTTCCAATGCCGACGGCGCATGCACCCGCTCGAATCCAGTCACCAGCGTTTTCAAGGGTGACACCGCCGGTGGGCATCAAGCGACATTTCGGCATGGGCGCCAGAACCGCCTTGAAGAAGGCCATCCCGACTACGCCAGCGGGGAAGACCTTGACGATGTCTGCACCAGCGTCTATTGCCACTTGGATCTCTGTTGGGGTAAAAGCTCCGGCCAGAGCGGGCAAGTTGCGTGCGTGGGCGGTATCGATAATTTCTTTTTTAAATATTGGACTCACGACGAAGCGTGCGCCCGCGTCGATTGCAGCTCTGGCATCCTCCGCGCGAAGCACCGAACCAACGCCTAGCAGTATCGAGTCACCAAATCGCGAAGATATTTCGGAGATCAGTTCTACCGCGCGCGGTGTCGTCAAGGTGATTTCAATAGCGGTCAATCCACCTTCAGCGACCGCCTCAACGACCCTGATAAGCTTCTCGGCATCCGCCATACGAACGACCGCGATGGCGCCCTGTCGAATCAGTTCACTGGCGATTTCAGTCCTGCTGGTCACGGATTGTACACTGTCGGGAAAACGATCATCTCGCGGGAGAATACGACGTTCGCGATGGAATTCGCATCACTTAGCGTCGAATCTACCTCGACCATATCGCTTCTGACCCTTCAGAACGTCGATCGAGGCACAAGGCAGGTTGGGAGGTGTGTGCCTCTTTTCCTACTATTGGCGGGGAGAATTGCTCTCAAGGATGGCCTTGGCAGCAACTTGAGGCCCAGTCTCGAGAGAAACCCACCACTCGTCCATCACTTCAGGAAAGCGCATGCACCGATTTCCCGCTCGACTACTCCTCGTGGTCTGCCTGGCAGTTGTCGTTGTTGGTTGTGGTGGGGAAACTGGTTCCACGAACTCAGAGCCTCCCGCAGCCCTCATAGTGTCGACCGATGAGTGGGTCTTCGAGAACTCATCGCTCTGGACTTACGATGAGGGCGTGCTCGAACAAATCAGCCCAGGCCTACCTGTCGAAGGCATTCGGCGTCCTTTTGCAGTAGCGCACCTGGCGGGCACAGAAGATGTAGCTGATTTTCACCTGACGGCAGAAATAAAATCAACCACCAGTCCAGAAGTTGTTGGCCGGGATGTGATCGTGGTATTTGGCTACCGTTCACCGTCCAAATTCTATTACGCGCACCTGTCAAACGACAACACCGTTATGGCTCATAATGGCATTTTTGTTGTCAACCACGCCGATCGACTGCGCATTGACGAGCAGGGTCTGGATAACCCGCCTCCGGCGCGACTAAACGATACTGAATGGCACGAGATCAGAGTTGACAGGAATGTCTCCACTGGTCGAATTGAAGTGTACATGGACGATCTTCGTACTCCCCTGATGACGGCCACGGATAAAACCTTCGACTCGGGTGCGGTTGGTTTCGGGACCTTCAATGATACTGGCGCCATTCGCCGCGTTCATCTGGAGAATGGTTCAGCGCCGCTCGTAGATCCGATTTCCAAGCGGATCGAGACCGGTACCCTCACCCTTGGCCTGGATTCGTTTGCGGTTATTCCGCCCAGTGATACGTCCGGAGGGCCCATGGCACGGATCAACTATCTCAGCGACGCTGGTGACGGCACGAAGCGCCTCTTTGTGAATGACCTCCGGGGCAAAATGTACCTGATCGATGAAGGAGAGGTGACTGAGTATCTCGATCTTAGTAGCCAGGCTCCCGATTTTGTGGACAGCCCCGGCCTGGGTTCTGGATTCGGATTTTTCGTGTTTCATCCCGATTTCGCTCAAAACGGGAAGCTGTATACAATACACACGGAAGCCGGAGAGGCGCTCGTTACTAGAACGCCGGACTACTCCCACCAGGCTGGAGACGTCATCCAGGGCGTGCTTCTCGAGTGGACGACCACGGAGCCTGAACACTCGACATTCAAGGGATCCAGTAGGGAGGTTCTCAGAATGGGTTTTCCATCACAGCTGCACGGCATGCAGCAGATGGGATTTGATCCGAGGGCGCAGCCCGGAGATGAGGACTTCGGACTGCTCTATATCAGCGTTGGAGATGGCGAAAGGCCGAACGCGCAGACGAATAATCCACAATCCCTGAGCGCTCACACGGGCAAGATCTTTCGCATCGATCCGTTGGGAAGTGATAGCCCGAATGGGCAGTATGGCATTCCGTCCGCCAACCCGTTCGTTTCCCAAAAGGACGCCCTGGGCGAAATTTGGGCGTTAGGACTCCGCAATCCACACCGATTCAGCTGGGATTCCTCAACGGGCGCGATGTTCATCGGTCACATCGGTGAGCAGCAGGTAGACAGCATCTTCCCGGGGCTAGAAGGTGCCAACTACGGCTGGAATCTGCGCGAGGGTGGGTTTCGATTTGAAAAGGAAAATCCACTTAAAGTGTACGCCTTGTCTGCGGCGAACCAAGCTCATGGATACACAAATCCTGTCGCACGCCTCGATCACGATGAGCTGCGGGCCATAGTGGGCGGATTTGTCTATCGTGGCTCTCGATTGCCGGCGCTCTACGGGAAATATCTGTTTGGAGACATCGTGTCCGGACGTGTTTTCTACACCCTCGCCAGTGAGATGGCTGGAGGTGACATGGATGCTGAAATTCGAGAGGTTGTCCTTCTTGATTCAGAGGGCGCCAGGCGCTCGTTCGAGCACTTTGCGCAAAGGCCGCGCGCCGACCTTCGCTTCGGAATGGACGCTGAGGGAGAAATCTATCTATTGTCGAAGGCCAATGGATCAATCTGGATGATTTCGTCTGCATCGGACCCCGGATCTAAAAATGAGATACGCCCATGAAATTTATTCGCGCGCTCCTCGTGAGCTCGGTCCTCACATTGACCACGACGGCTCTCGCCCATTCTCAGTATACCTCGGGGCAAGAACGCGCATTCCTGGCCGGTCAGTACGACCTCAAATATTTGCAAAAGGTCATCATTCCACGTGACGACTGGCACCCCTATCCAGATGTGAACGAACCCGAAGGATGGCAGTCGCTGCCAGACGCAGTCCGAAATGGACACATCGCTCTGGGAGAAGAGGCCCTCGGCAAAGAATGGGAATCTTTGCCAGCAACGGTTTTCCTCGAATTTGTGCGAACGGGCAACCGATCAAATTACTCAAGCCTCACCTTTGGCCGTCGACGGCAACTGGCTCAGCTCGTTCTCGCTGAAGTCATGGAAGGAGAAGGTCGATTTGTCGATGACATTGTCAACGGCATCTGGGCCATCAGTGAAGAAAGCTTCTGGGGTATACCTCCTCATTTAGCCGTGCAACGGGCCGGACGAGGACTGCCCGATGTCGCGGAACCCATTGTAGATCTTTTCGCAGCCGAAACCGGAAGCCTTCTGGCGTGGACGCTCTATCTGGTGGGAGACCGTCTGGACGAGATCTCCCCTTTGATTCGCGAACGCATCCACCTTGAGGTCGATCGCCGCATTCTCACTCCAAATCTGGAACGCGAAGACTTCTGGTGGATGGGATATGGGCCACATAATCTGAACAATTGGAATCCCTGGATCAATTCCAACTGGTTGACGATGGTGTTGTTGTTGGAGCGGGATGAGGAGCGCCGATTGAAGTCCATTCACAAGATCATGTACAGCCTCGATCAATTCATCGACGGCTACCCGTCTGACGGTGGAAGTGATGAAGGGCCAAGCTACTGGAGTCGTGCCGCGGGGTCTCTACTAGATGCCCTGGAGCTGCTTGGCAGCGCCTCAGGAGGCGCAATCGACATTTATGAAAAGCCCCTAATTCAAGAGATGGGTAAATTCATTTATCGCACGTACATCAGCTCTGAGTATTTCATCAACTTTGCCGATGCCTCACCGCGCATAAACGTAGCACCGGCCCTTGTATTTCAATATGGCCGCGCCATCAAGGACTCCCTGTTAACAGGATTTGCGGCATTTTCAGCCGAAAAGCAGGGCTGGGGCGAGGGTGCCATTCCCGGTAGTTTCGGCAGCCTGGGTCGCCAGCTGCCAGCACTTTTCCTGATTGATGATCTGCGTTCGACTCAGCCGGCGGAGCCACAGGCACTCGATTTTTGGCTCAAAGATATTCAAGTGATGGGGGCCCGTTCCGTGGAAGGATCGAGTGGGGGTCTGTATGTGGCCGCCAAGGGCGGCCACAACTTCGAGAGCCACAACCACAACGACATCGGCAATTTCCTCGTTTATGCAGATGGACTTCCAGTGCTCATAGACGTGGGCTCTGGCGTCTACAACGCGACAACATTTGGGGAGCATCGCTACACAAATTGGAACGTGCAGTCGGCCTTCCACAATGTGCCCACGATCAATGGCATCATGCAGAAAGACGGCCGCGAGTTCACCGCGAGAAACGTGCAGTACAGCTCTTCCGGCCGGCAAGCCAGTCTGACACTGGATATAGCGGGTACGTATCCCGAAGAGGCGGCCGTCCAATCGTGGGTTCGGAGTGTGACGCTCAATCGGGGTCAATCCGTCGAGATCCGTGATGAGTACCGGCTTGAAGAAATTCGTGGACCGCTCACTCTGAACTTGATGACGTCCCTGTCGCCGGCCGTGCATGAGCCTGGGCGAATCACGTTGGCTACGACCGATGGAGCTCCGGTGTCGGCCACAATCGATTACGACCACGAACGATTCGACGTTACGTTCGAACCCATTCCACTGGAAGATGAACGTATGAGACGAAACTGGGGAGATCGACTGACGAGAATAATCCTGACGGCAACAAATCCGAAGCTCTCGGACACCTTCACCATGACCGTGCGGAACTGACCAAAACGGCGCTCACGGGCGAGACGGAAAATAAACCCAGAAGTGAAATGCACATTTCAATCCAGGAACTAGAGACACTGTCCAGAAAAGCGATCTTGACCTTTGGCTATTCCGAGGACGAAGCCACCATCATTCTGGATATGCTGATGTATGCCCAGTTGAGGGGCAATAATCAGGGCATCGTAAAGCTGATTGGCGCCGGAATGCCGAAAAATAAAGACGCCAAGGCACCCACAGTAGAAAAAGAGACCGCAGCCACCGCAATAATCAATGCCAACCTTTCCATGGAAGCAATTGCCATGGAAAAAGCCGTCAATCTGGTTATAGAAAAAGCCAAAGAATCGGGCATCGCGATAGTCGGGGTACATACGGGTGATGGATCCTCCGGCGCCGCTGGTTACTGGTCGCGAAAGATCGCCGACGCGGGCTTGGTTGGAATTACGATGTCGAGTTACCCCTGGCCGATGGTACCTCCACACGGATCGTACGAACCCTTGTTTTGCACCAATCCGATAGCCTGGGGAGTACCGACCGAAAATGAGCCAATTGTGCTGGACATGTCATCATCAGGAATCGCCTACTATGGATTGGTAGAGGCCAAAACACAGGGAGTTCAGGTGGCTGAAGGTCTTGGTTATGACAAAGATGGAAACGAAACGACAGATCCTGCTGAAATAATGGGGGGTGCACTGCGGCCGTTTGACAAAGGCTTTAAAGGCGCCGGGCTTGCGCTGATGGTTCAGATTATAGGCGGAGCTTTGGTTGGCGGTGACTTTTTAAACAAGAGCGACAACGACGGAAATGTCGTGATTGCGATTGATCCCGAAGCCATGATCGGAATGCAGACCTTTATCGAAGAGAC
>CALBJU010000440.1 GCA_937893205.1 uncultured Bacteroidota bacterium | reverse complement strand
AAGAAGGATGCTATCCTGATTTTGCTTCGCGAAGAGGGAGGCCTGTCAAGCATTGTAGGGCAGCAGGTCGAGCGCTTGGAAACGCTGGACGGCTTCAAGCATCGCGTGAAGGATGGCTGGCTGTTGATCCGCCCCTCCGGCACCGAGCCCGTATTGCGTATCTACGCCGAAGCTCCGACTGCAGAAGACGCCGAAAAATTTGTGCTCGACGCGATGAGTCAATTGGGAGTGGCTTAGAGGGTAGTCTGTAGTTCGAGTAGCTCAGGATCCAGAACTGCGGCTAGTTCGGCCAGCATCATGGCGGTCGCGCCCCATACGAATCTGCCTCCAAACGTGAAGTGCGGCACCTTTCGATCCTTGCCCAGCAAGCTCAACACCTTGACAGATCGTTGCTCGGCGTCGAGAAGATCTCGATAACGAACGCCAAACACATGGGCTACTTCTTCTGTCTGAATCGTCATGTCGTGGCGATCGAGGACGATCCCCACGAACGGATACACGCAGAAGTCCGACGGCAATACGTACAGGGGTGTGAGCTGTCCGCAGATCTGAATGGTCTTTCGATCGATCAGGACCTCTTCCTCCGTTTCCCTCAGCGCCGTCTGTTCGAGCTCCTCGTTGTTCTCTCTTCGACCTCCAGGAAAAGCGACCTGACCGGCATGTTGGGTCATCCCTTCGGGACGCTCAGTCAGTAAGAGCTTGGGCCGTCCTTTTGAGCATGGGTAGAAAAGCGCCAGTACGGCCGCTTCCCGGCATGTTTTTGCCGAAATCGAGCCCATTTCCGGTTGGCGACCTGATAGCGGTGCCATCTGGAATTGCGCCACCTGACCGGGAAGCGGCCTGGCCAATTGAGCTTTCAGAAAATCGACGAACTGCGGAAAATCGGAAAATTCTCGGAAGTCAGCGAACTGTGGAAATGAACGGTCCTGGATCATGGCACGTTTATGTGCCTATCCGGCCACTAGGTTCCGGCCGGAATCTATTCAGTTTCCGGGACGGTGATGACGTAGTCAGAATACTCCGTATAGTGATCCAGTACGAGCGTGATGGTACGCAAGCGCCGCTGCATCGGAAAAGCGCCGCGCACGAGCCTGCTGATTGGAACGTCCAGACCATTGATTCTTTCGAAATGGGTCTCGGCCATCAATCTGCGATCCGAGGGGCTTCGTACGTGCATGCGGGTCTGGACCAGTTCTCCGGTTTCGGGATCCAGCCAAATCATCATGCCTTGCTGCGGCGCATTCATTCGATCCATTCCCGGCCCACCCGGACGACGTCCATCGGGACGCTGACGCTGCATGGGAGGAGATCCTGGCCGTCGACGCCCTTCGGCTGACGGTCTGCGTCCCTGCTCCCTTGGGGTAAGCGCGAACGCATATTTGATCATTGTTCTTCCGCCAATTTCATCCTCCACAGGCTCAGCTGCGGGCCGGGCGCCCGCAAGCAGTTGAATGGGAAGGATATATTCGTTGAGCATCGGACCAATTTCAGGGGTCATCATGGCAGAAAGGCTGCGCTGAATCCGTTTGCGTTCGGACACGTCGAGCGTGTCTCCGTTAAGGCTTAAAAAATCTACTTCACCACGTACTCTCGGTCCCTCACCATCTCTGGAGAACGTCATTTCTATTATTGCCACCCGTTCACCGCCTCCCGAATTCACCGCGTGCTTGATCTCTGCGTGAACACTGAAATCGCTCAGTGAAGACAGGATGGCGCGCTGACCCTGCATCCAACTGCGATAAAGCTCACGCTCGTTTTGTTCTTGAGCACATACGCCTGCCGCTGTCAGAAACAGGAGCAGACTGAGGGTGATTGTGCGATAGATTTTCATTGAATCAGTAAAGTTCGGGGCAGGTCAAAAATGTGTTGGTTCTCAGTTATTGGCGTAGATGGCATGGCATAGATGGGGCTGCTGTGCCGATAAAGTATACCGAGGCTATTCGCTGGAGTTGTCACAAAATTGTGGAATATCCTGAAAGACTGCTTGAAGAGCTTCGATCGACCTATATTTGGGTAATCTAAGTGAGGTTTCGAGCATCCAATCAAACGCGTAGATGGCCAGAACTCCGGACATATTGTTGGTCGAAGATGATGCAGAGCTGCGCGATCTCGTGCAAAACCGGCTTTCTGAGGCCGGATACGAGGTCAGAACGGCTGTGACGGGCCCACAAGCACTCGAACGTGTGACGGAAAAGGTGCCGGATGTCGTCCTTCTGGACATCATGCTGCCCGAAATGGATGGTCTGGAGGTGTGTCGAAGATTGCGGGCAGATTACCCGTTGATGTTCATCCTGATGCTAACCGCGCGCTCGGAGGAAATGGACCGGGTCGTGGGACTGGAAGTCGGCGCCGACGACTATGTAACCAAACCATTCAGTCTGAGCGAATTGGTCGCCCGTGTGAGAAGTGCGCTTCGCAGGCTTCGATTAACGGAGGAAAGCGCACAGGCCGCAGGAGACGAGGAGCAACCATTCACGGTTGGAAATCTGAGGATCGATCCCATGCGCCGTCAGGTATTTCAAGACGGTTCCGAGCTCACATTGACGGTCCTCGAGTTTGATCTTCTCGTTTTTCTGACGCGAAATCCAGAACGGCCTTTTACACGGATGCAGCTACTCGACAAAGTTTGGGACATCCAGTACGAGGGTTACGATCGAACCGTGGATTCGCACGTTCAGCGGCTCCGATCCAAAATTGAACAGGATCCGGGAAATCCCGTGTTCATCAAGACCGTCTGGGGAGTCGGGTACAAGTTTCAGCCTCCCGAAGAGCACTGAGAACCCTTTCGAAAAGTGTCATGACAACTCACTCCGAGGCACAAGACATTTCGCCGGATAAATCATCGGTAGATCGCGCACGAGGGCCGAGCGGGACGGTGTTTTGGCGCGTCGCCGCTGCGATGATAGCGATTCAGATCGCGATCGCCATACTGGCGGCGGGATTCACAATATGGTATGCACAGGATGCTCAGCGATCCCTGGCGGCTGTCGCCATATCGGCCAGATTGGATGCACTTGCGGAGGAAATCGAGCGGAGGGCGACCTCATTCGATATCGACCTGTCGGGCTTCTCTGGTGAGCTTCAACTCGATCTTCGGTACCGCTTTCCGGATCCAATTGTCGTAATCAATCTCGCCAGCCAATCGTCTTCCATTTTCCTACCGGCTCTGGATGGTTTTCCGTCGTTGTCTGCCAGGCCAGATTCCACGATAGAAATACCAGAATTTATTGGAAGCGACGAAGTGCTCGACGATGTGGTGGTGGATTTTTCGGATGACTTCGTCGAGGGGGGATTCGCCAGTGCGCCTCTAATTGACGACACGGGATTTCCAGTCGGGATCATTCTGGTCCAACCGATCCGTAATTCCATGACCCTCGAATTGGCGGATACGCTGCTAGCTTTTCGTCGCTCCGTTAGAATCGTCGCATTCCTTTCCATTTTCATCGCCCTGTTGCTGGGAGCATTTATCACCTGGTGGCTGGTCAGACCCTTAAGGAGGATGGCGATGCGGGTGAATCTGATCGGGCAAGGTTCGTACGAGGAGCGACTGGAGGTCAAAGGAAATGACGAATTTTCTTCTCTGGCCTCGGCAATAAATCTGATGTCTGAAAGGGTTCAGCATAGCATTGCCGTTCTCAAAGAGTCTGAGCTTCTCAGAAGAGAGCTTGTTGCAAACATTGGTCATGATTTACGTACACCGTTGGCGGCGATTCGAGCTCATCTGGAAGAGTCAACGAGGTTTCGGCAGGAAAAACGATATGACGAAGCGGGTGCTTCTATTCTGGCCGCTGAACGTCAGAGTGTCTATCTGAACGCCCTGGTGGACGATCTCTTCGAACTTGGTGTGCTCGAGAGCACACAGCCGAGGCTGCGTGAGGAACCCGTTTTGCCCGGAGAACTGGTGTCGGACGCCATTTCCGGTAATCGGTCTTTAGCCGCGGAGGGAGGGGTAGAGCTGGAGCGGAGGGTCCAGGAAGATCTGCCCTCTCTCGAGGCGGATGGCACACGACTGCTCAGGTTGCTGAATAATCTACTTTCAAACGGAATCCGCCACACTCCGCCCCAGGGCCGGGTTCGCATCACTGCAGAACTCGACGGCGACGTGATGCAGATTGAGGTGGTAGACACCGGTGAGGGCATCGACCGGGAGGACCTTGAGCGATTATTCGATCGCTACTACAGGGGGAAGGATTCGAGAACTCGCTCGCCGATGGATTCGCGGCAGGGCACGGGTCTGGGCCTTGCCATTTCCCGCGCCATCGCCCATGCCCACGGGGGCACACTCGAAGCGATCAGCACCCTTGGCGAGGGTACCACGATGCGGCTCAGATTACCTGTGAAGTAAAATCGGGCGAAAAGAAGGGCGGGCGCCTTTGGCGCCCGCCCGATGCCTCGACTGCTACATCTTCCTGCATACGGCGGTGATCCCCGTCAGTGGATCCGGACCGTATGTTATCGAGGGCTTTTAGATTACTTGATGCTGATCGTGCGTGGCTTCACTTCGTCCGACTTCGGAATCCGTACAAAGAGAACACCGTTTTCGTGACGAGCATCCACCTTTTTCTCATTGATCTTGGCTGGCATTGAGAACGAGCGGTGGAAACGACCAGTGCGGCGCTCCGCCCGGACAACGTTTTCGTTGTCGCCGATTTCGCGGGCGACGCGCTCTCCGGAAATGGAGAGAACCCGTTCGTGGAGGTTGATCTCGATGGCATCCTTTTCTACACCCGGAACGTCAATGGAGAGCTCGTAGGCGTCTGAAGTTTCCACGACATCAATGCGAGGATTCCAGGTCACGGACGCTCCATTTTCGTTTTCGCGTTGAAACATGGGGAAAAAGTTGGAAAAGATGTGGTCCAGATCGCCCTGCATGCGCGAAAGCTCCACGCGGGGAGAGAAACGTACTACTTTGGTCATAACAGGCACCTCATGTACATGTTTTTA
>CALBJU010000439.1 GCA_937893205.1 uncultured Bacteroidota bacterium | reverse complement strand
GAATCATCGAGCGAGATGGGGTCATAGGAGCAGTACTCTCTTCAAATGGGTAATCAGCCGCCCGTGTGAGGTCGGCTTTCGATCAATTCACGCGCACTGGCCAGGGAAGCCTCGGTGACTTCGGACCCGCTCAGCAGCGAAGCAATTTCTGCCCGTCGCTGCGTGGGAGTAAGCCGGGTCATCTCGATCTGCGGTCTCCCCTGGTGCACTCTTTTTGAAACCTTGTAATGGGCGTCACCTGCGGAAGCCACCTGCGGAAGGTGCGTGATGGCGACTATCTGGTGGTACGTGCTGAGCGTGACCATACAATCACCCACCTGCTGGGCAATCGACCCCGAAATACCAGTGTCGATTTCGTCAAACACGAGGATGGGCATGCGATCGCTCTTGGCAAGTATGGATTTGAGAGCCAGCATGATCCGTGAAATTTCTCCTCCAGAGGCCACCCGCTTTAGGGGCATCGGACCCACTCCGGGATTGGTCGATATATGGAACTCTCCGCGGTCGATGCCGCCGGGTCCGACAGCATAGCGTTTGTCTCCATCCCGAACCCAGCCTTCCTCGTCTTCCCTCTTTTCCAGACGGACTTCGAACTGGCTCTGGGGCATTCCCAACGAGTCCAACTCCGACACGATAGCCGTCTCGATTTGCGTGGCGACCGCGCGCCTCTTCGCGGACAGCCGTAGGGCCACATCAGACAGTTCAGCAGACGCCTTGTTGAATTCCGCGTCCACGGCATTGAGTGCGCCCTGAAAATCGGCGGCCAGTCTGAAGCGCTCGCCGATATCTTCTCGATGCAGGGCTACCGACTCAATGGTCCCGCCGTACTTCCGCTTCAACCCGTCAAAATCAATGAGGCGTTCCCGAATTTCTGTGAGGCGATCCGGGTTGAATTCAATCCTGGAGTTATAGTCCTGGAGAAATGAGGCCGCCTCGGAGACCGATATTTGTGCAGAGGCGATCTCGTCTGTCACAGAATCAAAACAGTCATCGATGCGGCTCAAATCCTGCAGTTCGTTTCGAGCTCTCACGAGTAAATCTGAGATTGCAGTATCGGAGTTGTACATCAGCTCGAATAACGCGGAAGTTGCCTCGAACAATTTTTCCGCATTTTCCAGAATTCGGCGATCGCCCTCGAGTAGTTCTTCCTCTCCCGGAAGGGGCGAAACAGCGTCAATTTCAGCTATCTGGAATTCAAGCAGCGCTTGCTCTTGCTTAAGTTCTTGCTCTCTCTGCAGCATTTCTGATCGACGCTCAGTGATGTCTGAAACCATCTCGTAGCGATCTCTGCACGTCTTCACCAGCGCGTCAAGGCCTCCGAATCCATCCACCAGCTGAAGATGACGCTCAACTTTGAGCAGCGATTGGTGTTCATGTTGACCGTGCAGGTCAACCAACTCCCCAGCAACCTGCTTCAGCAGCGATACGGTGGCAGGACTGTCGTTGATGAAGGCTCGGCTCTGTGAGGGCGTTACCTCCCGGCGAAGGATTAGAGTGGGAAATACATCGATGCTGTTTTCAGATAGCAGCGCCCGAAGATCACCTTCGACGCTAACATCGAACTCTCCCTCCACAACTGTTTTTCGGCCTCCAGTTCGGATGGTATCCGTTGACGCACGGTCTCCCAGGATCAACTTCAGCGCTCCAACGATGATCGATTTTCCAGCGCCCGTCTCGCCCGTGACAATATTGAGACCTGACGCGAACTCGACCTCGAGCTCTTCAATCAGAGCAAAATCGCGGATATAAAGGCGTTTCAGCACGTGGCTCAGGGATCAGTTTCTACCGTGACAATGCTTGTATTTTTTACCGCTACCACACGGGCAGGGGTCATTACGACCCACCTTCTCATCAGCCGTAACCGGGACCGCCTTGGCGCTTGGATCCTTCCCTGCAGCCTGATTGGCACCGCCGCCAACTCCGTATGAGGATGGAGCAGATTCGTGGGTGGATTTTGCTTTATTCGGGTCGAGGCGTCGGGGGGCACTCTTACGTGCGGGAGGTGCGTCATCTCTTCGATTGACGAGTGGACCGCTCCGGAAAACGAAGGAGACCACTTCTTCGTTGATCGTCTGGATCATTTCGGCAAACAATTTGAACGCCTCCATCTTGTACTCGACAAGAGGGTCTCTCTGGCCGTACGCCCGAAGCCCGATTCCCTCTTTTACCTCATCCAGATTGCGCAAATGCTCCGTCCAGTGAGAGTCGATAAGCGAAAGGGAAGCCACGCGCTCGAGTGCATCATTCGCTTCCTGACCCTGGGTTGCCAGTGCTTCTTCGACGCGAACGACGGCGCGCATTATTCGGCGACCGTCCGTGAAATCAATGAACACTTTATCGGGCTTTTTCTCCGCATCACC
>CALBJU010000438.1 GCA_937893205.1 uncultured Bacteroidota bacterium | reverse complement strand
CGAGTGTCTTTCGATCGTTGATTAAATCAGTATTTGAGGCCTGAAGATCCTTCCACCGAATGCCCGAAGGGTTGAATTCGAAAGAATTCGCGTTTTCGTCTTCGAGAATGATTTTCATAACAGCAGCGTCAAGGTTGTGAACGCGGCCCAGGGTGACGGCAAAAAATACATTGACAAATCCGTGCATGGTGACCTGTTGAGCGTCATTGAAGTGTCGGAGCGGATGGTGGAGACCGGCGGTAGCTTTAAAAGGGTGGCCTATCCGGATTGCCGTGTGCAGGAAGGCAGCCAGCTCCGCTCCGGTAGGGAAATCGTCCGCGCTGATTCCGCCACAGCGTATTTTTCCGAGCATTCGGGCCCCGGATTGCTTCGAAGAAGCCAGTGCCAGGAAGTAGAGTGGCAGCTGGGCCGCGAAGCTTTCTGATCGGACGATTTCGCCGAATGCCGGCACATCCCCGTAACCCTGAGCGCTGAGGACGTCGAACAGCGCATTTACGCTTCTACTTGCCTGACTCGCTGATGAAAGAGCATCGGGTGGGAATCGAAATTCGATGGAGTCGACCGAACATTTGCCCTCCATTCGCTCCACAAATTGATTGCAGCGGATGAGATCTACCTTGAGCGATTCGGTAAAAGAATCCATGGAGCCAGTCGCTCCCGGAAGGACGTCAAAGGAAACAGGCGACTGAACTGAAAACTTTTCGCCGAGTGCTTCTATCTCATCCAGTCGAGAAACGGGCACTACGAACGGCCCCATCATCCACGCGTCACTTTCTTTTCGGTGATCAAGGTACTCCTCGATAGCATCAGGGAGCGACAGAGAAGCTGGTGGGAACAGCCCCGCGTAGTCGAACAGCCCGTTGAGGAGCGTTTTAACGCTGGTATGTTTGGGAAAAGACGGAGAAAGAATTCTCATCGACAGCTGGAAAAAGATGGTGGCAAGCAACTCGAGCCGGACATTTAGGTCAAGACTAAGAACTCTTGATTAACGCTTGTATGAACTCACATGTAATATTACCTTAAATGACCGAAAAAAACGTCCCGTTGCGTTTATAAACGGCTCTAAGGTGTCTGGGAATCGATTTTTTAACTTAAAATCTGGAGTTCCACCGTTCCATCCCACTAATTTGGAACCAACGGACACATTCACTGGATGAACGAACGTTAGCATACATGGCAGTCATGAAAAGATTTCCAATACTTTTAAGCCTTCTCCTGGGCGCATTCCTTCTCGTAGGCGCAGATGGATGTTCAAGCGATCCCAACGTCGAGGGCGCGAAGCTCGACCTTCGTAGCAAGGATTACGACAGGGCTCTGCAAAACCTTGCAACTGCGCTGGAAAAAGATCCAGCCAACGCCGAAGCATACGAGCTGAAAGGCCGTGTTCTCTCAGAGAAAGCAACCGCCACACCGGATCAGGCTGAGCACATCGACCTGATCATGGAAATGGTAGAAGCGTTCAAATCTGCTACCAGCATTGACCCAACCTACACCGAAGCTGTGACGAACTCCATGCGGTTTTCTTACGTCAGCGAGTTTCAGCGGGGCACCCAGGCCTTCAACAGGGGCAGGAACGATGACAGCGAGTTTCTAACGGCCGCCAGATATTTCAGATCGGCTGCGGACATCATGCCGGATTCTTCTGGAGCGTACGTAAATGAAGCATTTTCCTACATGAATGGGAAGTCACCCGAGAGCGCTATTGGACCGTTCGAGGATGCACTGGCAGCCGGTGATACCGATCCGGACAACTATCGACTGTTGTCAGGACTGTATCAGTCAAATGATCGCATGGATGATTCTATAGAGTTGCTCGAAACTGCGAGCACTATGTATCCGGAAGATGGAGAAATTCAGAGTGAGCTGCTGAACGCGTATCAGATATCGGGCCAGATCGATAAGGCGTTGGATCGCTACCGTACGGCGGTCGAGAACGATCCGGAAAATTCTCTGTATCGATACAATTACGGTTCCCTTCTCGTCCAGGCGGGGCAAAACGAGCCTGCGCTGGAACAGTTGCAAGCCGCTATTGCCATCGATCCGAATTACTCCAACGCTCATTTCAACATTGGGGCGGTGTACATCAATCAGGCGGTAGAAGCCAATGAGCGTGTCAAAGAGGTGGACGACAAGCTTCGCGCGGAGCGCTCGGATCTCAGCAGAGACCAGATCGATGAACGTGAGGCCGCAATCGATGTACTGGTTGATGAGAGGCGCGACTTTTTCGCACTGGCCATCGCTCCGCTTGAAACAGCTCGAGAACTCTTTGAAGCAAACGAAGAAGATGTAACGGATGTCTGTCGGGCACTTTTTCAGTCGTATGCCCAGACCAATCAGACCGACAAGGCCCAAGAAGTCTCTGAGTGCGCGGGTTACGAGGATAATTAGCCCGTTTCCCATGCATATCTTTCTCTGCTTGTCGATGAGAGATCAGAGAGTGATACCATCATTTTAGTTCGTGTTTGGGTCCGGGCTGCAGTTGCAGCCCGGACCCTTTTTGCACTTACGTCGAGCCGAAAAACGTTTTTCACATACCACTCAATTCATGAAGCAGGAGCTGTTGGAGTCTATGGGTCTCGGGACCAAATCGGTCCACGCGGGGCAGAGGCCGGATCCCGAAACGGGAGCCGTAATGACGCCCATTTATCAGACCTCCACGTATGCACAGTCCGCTCCCGGCGTGCACAAGGGATATGAGTATGGCCGCGTTTCAAATCCTACTCGAACCGCCTTGGAGGGTAATCTGGCAGGACTCGAATCTGCCGCTCACGGAATCAGTTTTTCGTCCGGTGTTGCGGCGACCGACGCCATAGCGAGGTGCCTGAAACCCGGCGATCATATTGTAGCGTCCAATGACCTGTACGGTGGGACTTACAGGCTTTTCAGAGAGGTGTTCAGACCATTCGGAATAACATCCGACTTCATCGACATGTCCGATCTGGAGGCTGTTCGCCAGGCTATTACTTCCAACACACGCCTTCTCTGGATCGAAACGCCCACCAATCCATTGGTGCGGATCGTAGATATTCAGGCCCTATCTGACATAGGACATGAACAGGGTGCAGCCGTTGCGGTCGATAATACCTTCGCTACACCCATCCTTCAGCGGCCGCTGGAATTAGGTGCAGATCTCGTGGTTCATTCGACCACAAAATATCTGGGCGGTCATTCGGATGCCATTGGGGGTGTGGTCTGCACCAACGACAATGAGTGGAACGAACGCCTCCGATTCCTCATCAAAAGCGCTGGCGCTGTCCCGGGTCCGATGGACTGTTTCCTGACGCTTCGAGGGACCAAGACACTCCATCTTCGCATGGAACGCCACTGCAGCAATGCTCAGGCCCTGGCCGAACATCTTGTGCAGCATCCGAAGGTGTCGAAAGTCTACTATCCGGGACTTCCTGATTTCGATGGCCATGAGCTGGCAAAGCGTCAGATGGATGGTTTTGGCGGAATGGTCTCATTCTTACTGGTAAATGACAGTCTCGAGGCTGCCAACACGGTTCTTTCGTCGACGCAGGTCTTCACCCTGGCTGAAAGTCTAGGAGGTGTAGAGAGCCTCATCAATCATCCCGCGACGATGACACACGCGTCCATTCCAGTTGAAGAACGAAGGGCTGCAGGATTGCACGATGCTTTGATTCGACTCTCAGTGGGAATCGAGGATATTGACGATCTGATTGGAGACGTGGATCGGGCGTTGAGCACCCTCTGACGCAACCCGGGAAGGAGTTTGCATCGAACATCCGACCCCGACCCAAGCTTAAAACTCGGCGAGTGCGCGGGCTGCCTCGATGATGTCATCGTCCTGAGGAAGGAGCATTCGTTCCAGCGCATCTGCGAAGGCAATCTGCGAGAACTTACCGGCGAGTCGTTTCACGGGAGCATCCAGGATGGAGAAGCACTTATCGGCGATCTGTGCGGCGAGCTCCGCTCCGTACCCGACGAATTCGTGATCCTCGTATACGACCAGAGCCCTGTTTGTTTTCCGGACTGAGGCCAGCACGGTTTCCATGTCGAGTGGAAGCAGGGTCCTGAGATCGATGACTTCGATTGACAAGCCTTCTT
>CALBJU010000437.1 GCA_937893205.1 uncultured Bacteroidota bacterium | reverse complement strand
CATCCGGCACGTACGCATCGGTGCGTGTGATCAGATGGGCGATCGAGTACTTCTCGATGATTTCGTTACAGAGATCCTGATCCTCGTACCACTCTCCAGCGATCAGCAATTGTCTTCCTGGAATTGCGGCTTGCCCGAAGGCTTTGAGCAGGATATCCAACCCCTTGTAATGCCGGATGAGACCGAAAAACAATAGTACTTCACCTTCCTCCTTCAGTCTCAGCTGGCGCCGCGCTTCGGTCTTGGCTATGGCTTCTCCGAACTGCGAATAGGTGGGATGAGGAGAAACCGTGACTGATACGCCAACCCCCATGGCATCAATATCCCTTCTGACTGTTTCGGAAAGGGCAATGAGCCGGTCACAGTTACCCAGAAAGTAGCGGTTCAGCCATTCTCCAAACGGCTGCCGTTCGTGCGGCTTCGCGTTGTGCACGATGGCCGTAACACGAATGCCGGCCTTGTGGAGTCGCGTCGCCATTTGGCCGTAACACGGAGCAAAAAAGGGCATCCAGTGCATAAAGACCACCTCTTCCACCCCGGCCGCGATCAGGTGATTTGCAGCACTGATCCAGGAGAGGGGGTTGAGGGAATCGATCAGGCGTTCAGCCGGAATCTGCTCTCTGCTCGGCGATATTTCCTGACTCTTTCCAGGGAAAAAAATGCCGGGGTACTGGCGCGAAAACGACACTCCGGTTACTTCTTTTACAGAAGCCGCCAGATGGATGTGAAATTGTTCTGTGAATTGAGCGATACCGCCCCGGTAGGGGGGATACGGGCCAACAACGCCGAGCGAATTCGCCTTTGGCATCGAATTATCCAATTTCGCGCTGTGTGGGTCCGAATTCCTTCGCTACATGAACCCCATCCAGGCGTTCCATCCGCGGCAGGATGATCATCTGTCCAATGAGCCCCGTCGTGAACATCTGAATACCAACCAGAATCATCATAACTCCCAGAAGAAGCAACGGTCGGTCTCCGATCGGATTTCCGTAGACCATTTTGTCGATCGAAATCCAGAGACTGATGGCGAAACCACCCATGAAGGCCAGTGTCCCGAACATCCCGAAGAAATGCATCGGACGGCTCGCAAAACGGGTCATGAAGAAGACGCTCAATAAATCCAGGAAGCCTCGGATATATCTTTCAAATCCGAACTTCGTCCTTCCGTATTTACGCGGGTGGTGCTGGACCACCTTTTCGGTAATCCTCGTGTACCCTTCCCACGCGGCCAACAGGGGAATATATCTGTGGAGCTCTCCATGCAGTTTCACACTCTTGACGACTTCCAATCTGTACGCTTTCAGACCGCAGTTGAAGTCATGGAGTGAAATGCCAGTTATACGTCGGGTGACAAAATTGAAAAACTTGCTTGGAATGCGTTTTGAGAAGGGATCCTGGCGCTTCTTTTTCCATCCGCTGACCAGGTCATATCCAGTCTCCAGCAGGGAGATAAGACCGGGAATCTCAGCTGGATCGTCCTGAAGATCTCCATCCATGGTCACCACGTACTTGCCGTCTGCGCGTTCGAACCCCAGTGCCATCGCCGCAGATTTTCCGTAGTTGCGACGCAGTTTCAGGCCCGCAAATCGAGTGTCCAGATCGTGCATCGCCTCGATAACGTCCCAGCTATCGTCCGTAGAACCGTCGTCGATAAGCCAGACGTTGAACGAGAATCCGGCACCGTCACAAACACTCCGGATGCGATCCACAAGTTCAGGAATCGATGCTTCCTCGTCCAGAACCGGTATGATGATGGTAAGATCAGTAACTGAGCGATCAGTCATGATGTATTCGGCAGGATTGACGGACTACACGTCAATCGTCGCGTATTTGGCGTTTCTTTCGATGAACTTGCGCCGAGGTTCGACCGCATCACCCATCAACGTACTGAAAATTCTATCGGCAGCAGCGGCATCATCGACCGTAATCTGTTGCAGCAGCCTCGTTTCAGGATTCATGGTCGTATCCCAGAGCTGGTCTGGATTCATTTCTCCGAGGCCCTTGTAGCGCTGAATGGTCACTTTTCCTGGAGAATCGCCCCCAATTCGTTCGATGACCTCCTTCAATTGGGTGTCAGTCCAGCAATATTCTTCCAGTTTACCTTTCTTGGCCTTGTAGAGCGGGGGCTGGGCAATGTATATGTACCCTGCTTCGACCAGAGCGTTCATATGGCGATACAGGAACGTCAGCAGAAGGGTTCGGATATGTGCGCCATCGACATCAGCATCCGTCATCACAATAATCTTGTGGTACCGAAGCTTTTCAGGATCAAAATCTTCTTCTCCGGCTCCCAGACCGGTTCCGAGCGCGGTCACAATGTTTCTGATCTCTTCATTGGCCAAGATTCTGTCTAGCCGTGCCTTTTCTACATTCAGAATCTTGCCCCTCAGCGGTAAGATGGCCTGAAAGTGACGATCTCGAGCCTGCTTGGCGCTTCCCCCGGCCGAGTCTCCCTCCACCAGATAGATTTCGCATTCTTCTGCGTTCTTACTCGAGCAGTCGGCAAGCTTTCCGGGCAGACCTCCGCTCGAAAACGCATTCTTGCGCTGAACCAGTTCGCGCGCATTGCGTGCGGCGGCGCGCGCTTCCCCTGCGAGAATGACTTTATCGACGATCCGTTTAGTTTCTTTCGGATGGTCATCGAGCCATTCACCAAGCTTCAGGGAAACCAGCGATTCGACCGCTCCCTGAACCTCCGAATTTCCGAGCTTGGTCTTTGTCTGACCCTCGAACTGCGGCTCCGCAACTTTTATAGACAGAATTACGGTAATGCCTTCGCGAAAATCATCTCCGGTAAGGTCAACTTTAACGTTTTTCAGCAGATTGTTCTTTTCTGCGTGATTTTTCAATGTGCGTGTGAGGGCGCGGCGAAAGCCTGAGACGTGCGTTCCCCCTTCATGCGTGTTGATGTTGTTCACGAAGGAAAGGACG
>CALBJU010000436.1 GCA_937893205.1 uncultured Bacteroidota bacterium | reverse complement strand
GCAGACTACATAAAGGATCGAGACATTCGGATTGGAGATACTGTGGTTGTGAAGAGGGCAGGGGATGTCATCCCAGCGGTCGTGGCTTCGGTTGCGTCAGCGCGAACCGGAGAGGAGAAGGTTTGGGAGATGCCTTCGCTTTGTCCGGCCTGTTCGACTCCTCTGATGAGGCTTGAAGGAGAAGCGGATCACTATTGTGGCTCGTCGACGTGCCCCGAACAATTTACCCGGTTGGTGGAGCACTTTGCTTCGCGTGAAGCGATGGACATCGAGGGTTTCGGTTCACAACTGGCAGTTCAACTGGTGGAGGCACGCCAGATTTCCCGGTTGCAGGACATCTACGCGCTGAAGGCATCGGATCTACTCGGTCTCGAAAGATTCGCCCAGAAGAAAGTGGATAATCTCCTGGCTGGAGTAGAGAAATCGAAGAGCCAAAGACTATCCAGATTGCTGTTCGGGCTGGGAATCAGGCATGTTGGTAAGACAACTGCTGAAGCGCTCGTGGCTCATTTTCCAAATCTGGATAGCATGGTGTTGGCAAGTGAGGAGGAGTACCTGGAAGTTGAAGGAGTGGGCAGTGTAATCGCTTCGAGTCTGAGGAACTGGTTTTTAAACGAGATCAACCTGGAGATGGTGGAAGCACTCCGCAAAGAGGGTGTGTCGCTCGTTCGACGTGAAGACGAGGTTCCCGGACGGGACTCGGAGATGGTTTTTGAGAACTTGACATTCGTTATCACCGGAACGTTATCCAATATGGGTAGAAAGGAGGCTCAGGAATTTGTTAAAACCCGCGGTGGGAAAGTCTCCTCGAGCGTAAGTTCAAAAACCTCGTATCTGATACAGGGCGATAACCCAGGATCCAAAGCCGAGAAAGCTGCGGCACTCGGATTACCCATCCTCGATGAAGAGGGACTTCGGGCCCTCTCAAGCGAGAAATGAGCTAGCCTATGCTTCATACCGTCGATTATTTAGTGATCGTAGTCTATATGGCGGCCGTTGTAGTATTCGGAATTCGAAGTGCGGGAAAGCAGAAGACGGTGAACGATTACTTCCTGGGCAGCAAGGAGTTACCATGGTGGGCCATATGCTTCTCAATCGTGGCCACGGAAACCAGTACCCTGACTGTTATTGGCATTCCGGCAGTCGCGTACGGCGGTAGCATGGCGTTCTTTCAGTTGACGTTTGGATACATGGTCGGACGGATACTCGTCGCGGCATTTTTCCTGCCGCGGTACATGAAGGGAGACATAAGTACCGCATACGAATTCCTGGGACAGCGCTTCGGTACTCGTCTGCAGGGACTATCGTCCCTCACCTTCCTGGCGACCCGACTCCTGGCTGACGGAGTCCGTCTCTTTGCCACGGCCATTCCAATAAAGATCATAGCTGCAAGTGCTGGCATGGACATCGGTTATCCTGTCATCATTCTGACCATCGGTGTATTGACCGCTCTGTACACCTATGTGGGTGGATTCAAGGCTGTAGTGTGGATGGACGTCGTGCAGATGTGCGTCTACGTTTTTGGAGCGATCCTGACCGTGTTCATACTTCTTGCGAATCTGCCTGCTGATGTGTTTTCAGATCTGGTCGCTGCAGGGAAGACTCAGGTATTCTTTCTGGACTTCTCGTTGCAGAGCGTCATAACCCAGCCCTACGTGCTGGTTACGGCTGTAATAGGCGGCGGTATTTTTTCTATGGCCTCACACGGCACCGATCAACTGATTGTACAGCGTCTACTTTCGTGTAAAAATCTTGTTGATGCTCGCAAAGCCATTGTGGGAAGTGCACTCTTTGTGATGGGGCAGTTCGCAATCTTTCTGATTCTTGGCGCTCTCCTGTGGGCTTTCTACGGAGGTGCCGACGCCGGTAGCCTGGGACTCAATCGGCTCGACGAGATATTCCCCAAATTTATCATCGAGCAGCTTCCCATCGGTGTTGCAGGTCTCGTCCTGGCAGGAATCCTCGCTGCGGCCATGAGTACCCTCTCCTCATCGCTGAACGCACTGGCAAGTTCAACGATGAACGATTTATTGAAAAAACGATTTTCCCTCCTCACTGCTGAGACGAAGCTCAGATACTCAAAATTACTGACTTTGGGATGGGCATTGGTGTTTGTGTTTTTCGCGACACTATTTGAAGATCGGCAAAATCCGGTGGTAGAATTGGGCCTGTCGATTGCATCGTTTACCTATGGAGCACTGTTGGGGGCATTCCT
>CALBJU010000435.1 GCA_937893205.1 uncultured Bacteroidota bacterium | reverse complement strand
TACGAGCGACATATTCAGGAAGGAATACGCCGGCGTCGTCCCTGCTGTAGCCGAAGGTCATCTGCGTCAGGTCGTTCGTGCCGAATGAGAAAAACTCAGCTTCTTTCGCGATATCGTCAGCCGTCAGCGCCGCCCGCGGAATCTCTATCATGGTCCCGATGAGATACTCGACCCGGGCTCCTTTCTCCGCGAACACCTTGTCCGCGGTTTCTTGTATTACCGCTTTCTGATTTACAAACTCTTCGACCGTGCCGATGAGAGGTACCATGATCTCTGGTAGGACGCTCACACCTTGCTCCGTCAGCTCAACGGCCGCTTCGATGATCGCACGGGTCTGCATCTCCGTTATTTCCGGGTAGGTGACACCCAATCGACATCCGCGGTGACCCAACATGGGATTAAACTCCGAGAGCGATTCAACCTTGGCGTGCACGATCTCGTAGGTGACACCCATCTTTTCAGCCATATCCCGCTTTCCCTGCTCGTCGTGCGGAAGAAACTCATGAAGCGGAGGATCGAGCAAACGGATGGTAACGGGTTTTCCCTCCATTGCCTTGAAAATGCCAAGAAAGTCTTCCTTTTGAAATGGAAGCAGCTTGTCGAGTGCTACACGGCGAGCGGATTCGTCCGCCGCCAGAATCATCTCTCGAACTTTATCAATCCGGTCACCTTCAAAAAACATGTGTTCCGTACGACAGAGGCCAATTCCTTCCGCCCCGAATTCGATCGCTTTAGCAGCGTCTGCTGGAGTGTCGGCGTTCGTACGAACCCCCATCGTTCTGTGCTCGTCGACCCACGCCATGAAGGTTCCAAAATCACCAGTCAACTCTGGAGCGGTTAAGTCCTGTGCTCCCAGAATCACCTCTCCAGTCGATCCATTTATCGAAACCCAGTCGCCTTCCGATACGGTGATTCCATTTGCACGGAAGCACTTTGCGCTGTAATCGATGACTACTTCGCCGCATCCCGCAACGCACGGTTTACCCCAGCCTCTCGCCACAACTGCAGCATGACTCGTCATGCCTCCTCGTGATGTCAGAATACCCTGGGCTGCATTCATTCCACCCACATCTTCCGGGCTCGTCTCCGTGCGAACCAGGATCACCGCCTTGCCGGCTGCTTCTGCATCTTCGGCCTCGTCAGCAGAAAAGACCACCTGACCGACAGCAGCTCCAGGCGACGCGGGGAGTCCCTTCGCAATCACGTCGCTTTTATATGCGTCAACATCTTTGAAGCCCGGATGCAGTAATTGATCGAGATGTCCAGGTTCGACCATCTCACCTACTGCCTTTTTCTTTGATATCAAGCCGTCCTGAACCATGTCCACGGCCACTTTAATGGCGGCAGCACCTGTTCGCTTCCCACTTCGTGTCTGAAGGATGAACAGATTTCCTTCCTGGATAGTGAATTCAATATCCTGCATATCGGAGTAGTGACCTTCGAGCGTTTGGGTCATCTCAACAAGCCTTTCAAACGCCTCAGGAAACGTCTCCTCCATCTTCGAAATGTCTTCGGGGGTCCGGATTCCCGCTACTACATCATCACCCTGCGCGTCGACCAGGAACTCCCCGTAAAGTTTATTCTCTCCTGTGGAAGGATTGCGAGTAAACAGAACTCCAGTCCCGCTGTTGGAGCCCATATTTCCATATACCATCGCCTGAACATTCACGGCGGTCCCGACCAATCCGGTGATCTTGTTTATGGAGCGATATTTTCGTGCCCTGTCACTCTCCCATGATCCAAAAACCGCATTTACAGCTAGAGAAAGTTGCTCGAACGGATCATCGGGAAACATCGCTCCCGTTTGCTCCTTGTAGATGGCCTTGTAGCGTTCTACCAATTCTCTCAAATCATCGCCGGTCAGATCTACATCCTCTTTGACGCCCCGTTCGCTCTTGAGCAATTCAATAGCCTCTTCGAACAGCTTGTGATGAACGCCCATCACTACGTCACCAAACATGTCAATAAATCGGCGGTAGGCGTCAAACGCAAAGCGAACGTTTCCCGTTTTGCGAGCCATTCCTTCTACGGCAACATCATTCAAACCGAGATTCAGAACGGTATCCATCATACCGGGCATGGAAACTGCCGCACCACTTCGAACTGAGACCAGAAGCGGATTTTCCGAGTCGCCAAATTGAGCACCCATCTCTGACTCGATGTGGGAAATACCCTCACGAACCTGTTCGTCCAGTTCTGCTGGCCACTGCCCCTCATTCTCACTGTAGAACTTGCACGTCTCCGTGCTGATCGTAAATCCGGGAGGCACCGGAAGACCTATCGAGCTCATCTCAGCCAGATTCGCTCCTTTTCCCCCCAGATGGGCTTTCATCGATTTATCACCTTCCGTGGCAGAACCACCGAATTTGTACACCATCTGAGTAAGAGTCTGTGCCGCCATGTCTGTCATCTGAATACTTTGATTAGTCTGAGTCCTGCAGAGAATACGCCTTCTTGACGCAAGAGGGCCGCCTGTGCCGGCCTTTTACGCCAGCAGCGAATCCTGACAAAGATACAACTTGGACCCACCTGGAGCGCCCTCGTACGTTCTAAGAAATCATTAATCACTGGTAGCGCTTCCAGAGCCACAATTGTCGTTAGCGGAACGCATCGAATGAACGAGCGTGTGAGAGGTCGAATTTTTTACAGTTTCGTTCGCCTCCGAACCTCCAACAGTAATCTATATGAAACGACTTGTCGTCGTTGAGTCGCCCACCAAGGCAAGGACCATCAGAAAATTTCTACCCGATTCGTATGTGGTAGAAGCCAGCATGGGGCATGTTCGCGACCTGCCTCCATCGGCCTCCCAGATCCCCGAGAAATACAAGAAGGAGAAATGGTCACGCCTCGGAGTCAATGTAGAGGAGGACTTCTCGCCCCTTTACATCGTCCCCACTGACAAAAAGAAGGTGGTTAAGCAGCTAAAGGATGCACTTAAAGACGTGGACGAGCTCTTCATCGCGACGGATGAAGACAGAGAGGGCGAATCTATCGGTTGGCACCTTATTGAGGTTCTCAAGCCCAAGGTGCCAGTGCGCCGTATGGTATTTCATGAAATAACCAAGTCTGCCATTCTGGAGGCTCTCGAGAACACTCGTGATATGGACACCAACCTGGTCGAGGCCCAGGAAACCAGACGCGTGCTTGATCGCCTCGTTGGATACTCCATTTCACCCCTTCTGTGGAAAAAAATTGCGCCAAAACTATCCGCGGGCCGTGTTCAGAGCGTGGCCGTTCGGGTTCTGGTACATCGTGAGACGGAGCGTATTCTCTTTATTCCAGCGAACTATTGGGGCTTGAAGGCCGGACTCGGGTTCAGCGGGTCATCTTTTGAGGGAAACATGTCCCATACCGGGGGTCTTCGACTGGCCACGGGTAAGGACTTTGACGATAACACGGGCAGGCTGAACGACGGTACGGTCGACGGAACCGACTGTACTGTTCTTCAGGAAGAACGCGCGCAACGGCTTGAGTCCGTTCTTGCCAGCTCCGACTGGACAGTGAGCAAGGTGGAGCACAAGACCATCACGAGAAAGCCTTCTGCTCCCTTCATCACATCAACACTGCAGCAGGAGTCTAGCCGGAAGCTGAGATTGTCTGCCCGGGAAACCATGCGCGTAGCTCAGAAGCTCTACGAGCAGGGCTTCATCACGTACATGCGTACTGATTCCACCAGCCTATCGTCTGAAGCCATGACAGCGGCGAGAGGCGCTGTAGAGTCTCGGTACGGGAAAGATTTCCTCAGTTCGGAACCGCGTGAATTCAGCAGCAAAGTTCGGAACGCCCAGGAGGCGCACGAAGCGATTCGACCTGCCGGAACTGAGATGAAAACAGCGAGTGAGCTCGGACTCTCTGGTGAAGAGTCTTCACTCTATGATTTGATATGGAAGCGAACGCTGGCATCCCAAATGTCGGACGCGAAAATTAATCGAACCAGCGTACAGATCGTAACTGGCGCCAGCGATGATGAATCGATGTTTCGATCGAGTGGTCAGTCCATACAGTTTGCGGGATTCATGCGGGCCTATGTAGAAGGCTCCGACGATCCAGATGCCGCCTTGGTGGATCGCGACCAACCCCTTCCTGATTTGAAGGAGGGCGACAAGGTTTCTCTCGAAAATCTCGAGGCCAGCGGACATGCCACTAAACCTCCTGCCCGATACACAGATGCAACGCTCATCAAGATCCTGGAGCAGGAAGGCATCGGCCGGCCCAGTACGTACGCCAGTATTATCGATACCATCGTGCGGCGTGGATACGTCAGGAGAGATCGGAATCAGCTGATACCAACGTTTACGGCGTTTGCAACCAACAATCTGCTCGAGCAGCAGTTCTCGAAACTGGTTGACACGGGATTCACCGCTGAAATGGAACAGGTCCTCGATGACATAGCCGCGGGGAAGAAAGAAGCGCTGCCTTATCTGAAGGAATTTTACTCCGGCAAGAACGGACTCGAAGCAGCTGTTGAGACAGGACTCGATTCGATAGATGCTCGTGCTGTTTCCGCAATCTCATTCGAGAAGTGGAAGCCGTTCATTGTTCGCGTGGGGAAATATGGACCCTACGTTGAAATGGGGGAAGATGACGAGAGGAAGGTTGCGTCGATCCCGTTCAATGCTGCACCAGGAGACATCGAGAAAGAGCACCTGCAGGGATTCATAGATGAAAAAGAGAGGGGCGGAGACATTCTCGGGATTCATCCCGAGATGGAGCTTCCCGTATTCGTCAAGAAGGGCCCCTACGGGCATTACGTGCAGTTGGGAGACGACGAACAGGAGGGAAAACCCAAGCGTATCTCTGTTCCCAAGAATATGAACCCAGAAGACGTTGATTTTGCTAAAGCCTTACGTCTTCTCGAATTACCGAAAGAGCTAGGAAATCATCCAGAAACCGGAACGGTAATTCGTGTAAATATCGGCCGATATGGACCCTATGTACAACACGGATCCGTGTTCGCCTCTCTGACCAAGGAAGATGACATTCTCAGCATTGAATACGATCGAGCGATTGAGCTGATCGCGAAAAAGGAGGAGAAAAATAAGCCCATACACGTAATTGGCGAGCACCCTGAGTCTGGAGAACTGGTCCAGGTATGGGAAGGACGCTACGGCCCATATGTGAAACACCAGCGAGTCAACGCGTCTCTCCCCAAGAATCGACCGGCTGATTCGATTACGATGGAAGAAGCCCTCGAACTGCTCGCCCAGCGGGCCGCCCGAAAATCAACCAGGAAAGGGAAGGCAAAGAAGAAGAAGAAAAAATAATCTTCGCTCGTGGCTTTGTTGGATCGTGGCCCTATTCGCCCGTGGCTTTGTTGGATCGTGACCCTATTCGATTGGGCTCATCTTCCCACGTCCTGATTGCCCAGTTGCGTCGCTCTCAAGATGTTGATGTAGCTCTCGTAACGCTCTATTGATA
>CALBJU010000434.1 GCA_937893205.1 uncultured Bacteroidota bacterium | reverse complement strand
GTCAGAGACGAGTTCGAGCTGGATGGATATCGATTTGTGATCCTGCAGGCTACGGTGAACCGGATCGATACCGTTAGAATAGAATATCCGTGAAAGAGGAAGAGGATTCGGCGGAGTCTACGGACTGACCTGCCTTACGTGCGAGGCGATGAGACGGATGTGTGATTCGAGCGAATCTGTCACACCAATTCCGTCGAGTCGTTCCTCCGGGCCCGTCGGCATTCCCGGCGGACTGATCCGTCCCATCCACATGAGTGCCACATTCCTCAGTACGGATCCCGTTGGAAGCTTTGACGCAGGCAGGTGGGCCGTGTAGAAGGCTGATTTTCGCTCGAGACGTTCACCGATAAGTACGCCCTGACTGCCTTGGGCGGCGTCAGTGGATTCCAGCATGACACTTCCAACCAGGTAATCCCGATACAGAAACGGGGTGACCAGAAGCGACTGCGACAGCTCATCCATACCGGGCGCGATCGCCTCAATCGTTCGAGCTGTCACTACGGAAACGAGGCAGAGCGTTTCTTCTGCAACCAGTTCTGCGTCCCCGTCCGTGAGGGACGACATCGCGAGTCCGGAGATCTCTTGGCTGGTCGAAAAAATGCCAAGAGTCGAAAAGATGGCGGGCTGGATGTCAGACACGATTCGCCCTGATGCGGATGGTGATATAGAGTGCTCCTCTACGATCGGCCTTTCGGGGCGAGTGCCATCACTTAGTGCTGCCCTTGTCTGTATCTCCACCTATAGAGCGGCGCATTTTCGTGTCCGCCTCAATATTCTTCATGTTGTAGTAGTCCATGATGCCCATATTTCCGCTTCGAAAGGCTTCCGCCATCGCAAGCGGTACTTCAGCTTCTGCGGCGACAACCTTTGCGCGCTGCTCCTGAACCGCAGCAATCATTTCCTGCTCGCGCGCAACGGCGGCGGCACGGCGCTCTTCCGCCTTGGCTTTGGCAATCTGCAAATCTGCATCCGCCTGATCCGTCTGGAGCTTGGCTCCAATGTTTTCGCCCACATCCACGTCGGCGATGTCAATGGAAAGGATTTCGAAAGCCGTTCCGGAATCCAGGCCCTTTCCAAGAACCACTTTGGATATCAGATCAGGGTTTTCAAGCACCTCTTTGTACGTATTCGCAGATCCAATCGTCGACACAATTCCCTCGCCCACTCGGGCGATGATGGTTTCTTCACCAGCACCCCCAACCAGACGCTCGATGTTCGCCCGTACCGTCACGCGCGCGATTGCTCGAACCTGAATTCCGTCTTTGGCCACCGCTGAAATGGGAGGTGTTTCGATAACTTTTGGGTTGACCGAAACCTGAACCGCTTCGAAAACGTCGCGACCTGCGAGGTCAATTGCAGTTGCGCGTTCAAAAGTAAGGTCAATATTGGCTTTATCGGCCGATATCAGAGAGTTGACAACCCGCTGAACATTACCACCTGCCAGGTAATGGGCTTCCAATTGTGGCGTCTCCACCATTATTCCCGCCTTATGCGCTGTGATTTGTGGCCTGATAATATGGGTTGGAGGGACCTTTCGAAGGCGCATCCCCATCAGATCACGGATCAATTTTACTTTTACTCCTGAAAAGTACGCAGTGACCCAAAGGCCCACAGGAATGAAGTACATGAATACGATCAGGGACAGCATGATCAGTCCGATCACCATGAGGCCTGAGGTAGTGAGAATGGATTCCATGGTTGGTGAGGTTTAGCGATGCCCGAGGGTGTTAATTGGTATCGCGATTTCGGTAGTCTCCGCTGGCTCCGCCTGTCTTTGCCAGAAGATGAATGTTGTTGATGCGGATGTCTTTCGTTATTGACTTACACATGTCATAAACGGTGAGAGAGGCAATCGAGACGGCTGTGAGAGCTTCCATCTCCACGCCCGTGGGTCCGGTGCTTTTAGCAAAGGCCCTGACTTCAAGCGAGTGACTCTCTTCAAGCAGCGTCAGCTCCACGTCGACGCGCTGGATCTGAACCTGGTGACACAGCGGAATCAATCTGGAGGTTTCCTTGGCGCCCATGATTCCAGCAATCTGCGCGACTGAAACCACGTCGCCTTTCTGAATCGTGTTTTCCTTGACCATGCGAAAGGCCTCCTCTCCAAGAATGACCGTACCCACCGCGACAGCAGTGCGAACCGTATCAGTTTTTGAAGAGACGTCCACCATTTGGACGCCGCCATCGGGAAGAACGTGCGTAAAACTTGACATCTTTTGGGGATCAGAGTGATTCTATTGGTCCAACGAAGATAGCAGATGGGTGTTCGGCGACAAAGTTGGTTGAAGGCCCTCGTTCAGAATTCGCATCCAACTTGGGAGGGTGCCGCCCAAAGGCGTTCGTCATCCTCCGATCAGAATCATGGGCCGGTTCTCGGACTTTGCAATTTCCTCCATTCCGGCATGAGATGCCTTCTTCTGGGACAATGCTTCACGTATTTCCACGAGTAATTCTTCATCCGAATATCCGGATCGCATCATGTCCCGAAGGCTGATTTCCTCGGAACCGAACAGGCATACCTTCAGATGGCCGTCTGCCGTTATTCGAATCCGATTGCAGCCGGCACAAAAATGTTCACTCATGGAACTAATGAAGCCGACTGATCCTCGGAATCCTGGAACGCGCCATGATTTTGAGGTTTCAGAAGGGTCCTCACTCAGTCGTTGGAAACTCGGATAGCGGGCTCTGATGGAAGTCGTCATGTCGTTGTAAGACATGAACTTGTCGTTATTCCAAGTGTTACCGTCAAACGGCATGTATTCGATAAATCGAATATCTACCGGCTTTTCGCGAGTCATCTCCACGAAATCAACCAGCTCATCGTCATTGAAGCCATTGATCACCACGCAGTTGATCTTGACCGGATTGTAACCGGCTTGGCTCGCATCCGTGATGGCCCTCAGGACCGTGTCCAAGCCCTTCCGCCGGGTAATTTCGACAAATCGATCTGCTTTGAGCGTGTCGAGTGAAATGTTGAAGCCAGTCACTCCTGCCTGTTTGAGTGCCTCCAGTTTGCGCGACAACAGCAGCCCGTTCGTCGTGATGACAAGAGAGTCAATACCGTCAAGGGCGCTTAGTCGAGCGGACAACTGCTCAATCTCTTTTCGGATGAGCGGTTCTCCGCCGGTCAACCGAATTTTGGTGACGCCATTTTTCGCAAACAGGCTCGACAGTCGAACAATTTCCTCGAAAGAAAGGATGTGACTCTTCGGTTTGAGTGCCACTCCTTCGGCCGGCATGCAATACGTACACCGCAGATTGCATCTTTCGGTAAGAGAGATCCGCAGATACGTGTGTAGCCTGTCGAAGCGATCGGTCAGTATGTTGGGATTGGATTCCAAAGCCATTTATTCGAGCGATCCGTAGATAAGATTCCCACCGAAGAATGTCGCTACCACTTCCGTTTCCAGGATCTGGGGAGAGGGTACGGTCATGATGTCTTTTGACAACACCACAAAATCTGCATGGTTTCCGGGTGACAGAGAGCCCAGCTGATCATCTTGAAACGCTGCCCAGGCGGCGCCTTTTGTGAAGGCGTACAGGGTTTGTTCTCGGGTCAGCCTCTCCTCGGGATACCATCCTCCTTCCGGCAAAAGATCTTCGGTCTGCCGCGTAACCGAAGCGAAGAAACCGAGCAGTGGATTCGCTTTTTCGACGGGAAAGTCTGAACCAAATGCGAGTGGAACCCCAGCGTCGAGCAGGGTGCGCCAGGCGTAGCCACCTTTGATCCTGTGAGGACCCACCCGGTCTTCGGCCATGTTCAGGTCGCTCGTCGCGTGGGTAGGCTGCATTGAGGCGATAATACCCAGTCGGGTGAATCGCTCAATTTCACTCAGCTCAATAATCTGCGTGTGTTCGTCCCGGTGACGACCTTCGGGAGTGACGCCGGCCAGTTCATAGGCATCCAGCAACACTCGATTACCCAGGTCGCCGATGGCGTGCGTATTGACCTGGTAGCCACAGTTTACGGCTTCCTGAACGCGTTCGTTAAACTCTTCTGGCGTCGTGCGGATCAAACCGCGATTACCCGGGTCGTCCGAGTAATCTTCAATGAGCGCCGCGCCGCGACTTCCCAGTGCGCCGTCAAGAGCAAATTTTACGGATCGGATGGTGAGTCGCTCCCCATAATCGATCAAATGGTTGTTACAGTACTCTTCAAATGCTGAACTGCCGCCAGCAACCATACCGTAAAGTCTGACGGTAAATCTACCCTCGTCGATGAACCGCTTATACCGATTGATCGTGGTAGAGTCGATACCAGCGTCGTGAACACCGGTTAATCCGACCTGTGCGGCTTCCGCCAACGCCATTTCGAGCGCCCGGTCGAAGAACTCTGCCGTTTCTCTCGGTGCCACTCGCCGCACGAATGTCATGGCCGCGTCCACAAAAATTCCTATCGGAACTCCTTCACCATCTCGGATGATTGCACCGCCGGTGGGATCCTGGGCCGCAGATATTTCTTCGAAGCCGGCAATGTTCATGGCCTGAGTGTTCGCCCACGCAGCGTGTCCGTCGATTCGGCTAAGCCACACCGGACGATTCGGAAAGTGCGCATCAAGGTCCTGACGGGTTGGAAATTCACGGTCGGGCCAGAGGGTTTGATTCCATCCGCCTCCCAGCAACCAGTCTCCCTCACCGAGCGTCGATTCGAAGTCTATCAGAATCGAGATGGCCTCCTCTATCGAGGCAGTGCCGCGAAGATCTGCGCGGAGCCTCTGAGAGCCAAGGCCCACAAAGTGGGCATGTGCATCGGTAAATCCCGGCACGACTGCTCGTCCACCAGCAGAATTCAGCGGCAGGTCGGGATAGGCATCCTGAACATCATCCAGATGGCCGACCATGGCTACTTTTCCGTCGACGACGGCCATCGCTTCGGCCACGGGCATCTCTTCATCGACGGTATAGATGATGGCGTCGCTCAAAATGTAGGATCCCTCAACGGGATCGGTCTGGTCACATCCGGCGAAAAGAAGAACGAGGCAGAGGAATGTCAGGCGAGAGATCATATCGCTGGTTGCCGAAGTGGGGCGTTCAGGTGGGCCAAGAAAATAGGCCCGAACCGATAATTAGTTTCTTTTTTCTATGGATAATGTGACGGGGCCCCAATTTGTGAGTTCCACATCCATCATTGCGCCAAATTCCCCGGTTTCTATCCGGGATCCGAGATGCGCCGACACTTCATCGCAGAACATTCTGTAGAGGGGCTCGGCCAAGTCCGCGCTCGCGGACTCCACAAACGATGGCCGGTTACCCTTCAATGCGTTTCCGTAAAGGGTAAACTGCGACACAACCAGAATAGTGCCGCCGTGATCGAGCACCGATCGGTTCATGCGCTCCTGTTCGTCCGGAAAAACGCGCAGATTTACGCATTTTTTTGCCAGCCAGGGAACGAGCTCGCTGGAGTCGGCAGTGTGCACTCCCAGCAAAATGAGAAGGCCCTCCCCGATGGCTCCCACCTCCGTCCCCTCAACCATAACGCGGGCCCTCTTGACCCGCTGAATCAATGCAATCATTGAGGGTCCTTGTTTACTGACTGGGTTAATGCGTGTAGGTACACCCTGAATTTCTCGAGGGCACGTCCACGATGACTGATTCGGTTTTTTTCTTCCTCTGCCATTTCGGCGAAGGTTTGCTCGTATCCCTGAGGCTTGAAGATACTGTCATAACCGAACCCCCCTTCGCCTTTTTCCTCACGGGTGATGGTGCCTCCGCACACGCCCTCGAATACTCGAGTGCCGCTTTCCGTGGCGAAGGCAATGACGGTTTTGAACTGTGCGCGCCGGTCGTCCACTCCGTGAAGACGTTTCAAAAGAAGAGCACGGTTGGCGGCCGAATCGGCCATGGGCCCGGCAAACCGAGCCGAGTGGACGCCCGGCGCGCCCCCCAGGGCAGCAACTTCAAGACCCGTATCGTCGGCCATGGTCGGTAATTCAGTGAACGAAAACAGGACCTCGGCCTTCTTCATCGCATTTCCTTCCAGATGGTCCTGATCCTCCTCAACCTCGGGTGCATCAGGAAATTGGCCCAAATCGATGAGATTCAGGTTTAGATCAGCCATGATTGCGTGAATTTCGCGCAGTTTATGGCTGTTTCGGGTCGAAATAAGCAGGTCGGATGGGTCGGATGGGGTCAGTGACATTGCTCCCTAGCACCGGATAATCGTATATTGTGAGGCTGTTTAGATATTATTCAAACACTCAAGGAGTGATTTACTGTGCCTGTAGGGATAAAAGTAAGGGATAACGAATCGATTGACCGGGCTCTTCGCCGTTTTAAAAGAGCTGTCAACCGTAGCCGTGTATTGCGCATCTTTCGTTCGAATATGGCTTTTACGAAGCCGTCTGAAGAACGTCGTCTTGCGCGCGAAAAGGCCGCTCGAAATTCACGCCGTCGCACGCGCTACTAGATACTAAGAAACTGATCTTTCTGGTCCGTTTGGCTACCCACCTTTAAGCCCGATGGACCCATCAGAGAGGAGTAAAAAGGTACTCTCCTTTTGGAGGGTACCTTTTTATGTTGTCCCCGCATTTTCTCGGTTGATACCCTCGAGCGGACAACCTTTCGAGAATCGTCGTTACAGGCCCAGCGCCTCAGAAACAATGGCCGCCTGTTCTGCCAGATGAATTCGGGCACTTCCCGTTGCGGGACTGGCCGCGGCTGAACGGCCGACATAGCGGATGCGGTCAGTTGATATTTTGGAAGACCTAATTGCCGTCTCCAGGTGGTCTCGGACATAGGTCCAAGCACCCATGTTGGCCGGCTCTTCCTGCACCCACAATACCTCAGTGGCTGACGGGAATCGATCCAGTTCGGCCAGGACGTCGTCGGAAGGAAACGGATACAATTGCTCGATTCTGGCAATCGCCATTCTGTTCTGGGATTCTGATCCATAGAGGCCCAGTTTCAGATCGTAGTACATTTTCCCGCTGCAGAAAAGAAGGCGGGTCACTTCGCTGGCATCGTGAGAGGGAATGACTTTCTGAAATTTTCCCTCTGTCAGCTCTTCCGGTGTAGAGATGACCTCTGGATGGCGCAGCAGGCTCTTGGGCGAAAGCACGACCATGGGCTTGTTGATCTCTGGTGCTGCCTGGCGGCGGAGACCGTGGAAGAGGTTGGCAGGAGTCGAAAATGAACACACGATCATGTTGTTCTCCGCACAGAGCTGGAGAAATCGTTCCACTCTGGCCGAAGAGTGCTCGGGTCCCTGACCTTCATATCCATGGGGCAGAAGTAGCGTGAGACTGGAAGTCTGGCCCCACTTTGCCTCGGCCGCTGCGAGGAATTGATCAAACACAATCTGAGCGCCATTGGCAAAGTCACCAAATTGAGCCTCCCAGATAACCAGGGCGTCCGGATTGGCCACAGAATATCCGTATTCAAACCCACAGACGGCGTATTCAGAGAGCAGCGAATCATAGATAAACAGCTGTTCCTGCACCCCACTAACATTATTCAGCGGAATGTATTCCTCTGACGTTTCCTGATCATACAGGACGGCATGCCGATGACTGAAGGTGCCGCGACGGGAATCCTGGCCGCTGATGCGAACACGTGTGCCGTCCAAAAGGATGGTACCGATGGCCAAGGCCTCGGCGAATCCCCAATCGATCCGGTTTTCCTCGCGAAAAAGCTTGTCTCGCCTCGAGAACTGGCGAGACAGTTTCTGATGGAGATGAAATCCTTCGGGCAGGCTGTTCAGCGCCGTCACGACCATTGCCAGGTTCTCTTCAGAGGTTGCAGTCGAAATGTCCGGCAGCGGGGCGGCATCTCGGGGCTTCAGCAAATCGGTGGGCAACGATACCTCCTGCTCGCCAAGCTCTTTCGTGCGTTCGAACGCATCCTGGAGTCTTCCCCGGAAATCGTCAAGTATACGCTCGGCTTCTTCCGGCTTAAGGTCGCCGCGCCTCAAGAGCAGCTCGGTATACAGTTTACGTGGCGACCGCTTGGCTTCGATTTTCTTGTAAAGGATAGGCTGCGTAAACGTGGGTTCATCCCCCTCGTTATGCCCGCGCACGCGGTAGCACAGCATATCGATGACGATATCCTTGTTGAACTCCTGTCGATACTCGAGCGCCAATCGAGCGACCCGGACGCAGGCCTCCGGATCATCTCCGTTTACGTGGAAGATTGGCGCCTGAATCATGCGGGCACTGTCCGTGGCATAGGTCGAACTTCTCGCCGCCTCCGGGCCCGTCGTGAACCCGATCTGATTGTTGATCACGATGTGAATGGTGCCACCGGTCAGATACCCGGGTAATTGGCTCATGTGAAGGGTTTCCGCTACCACACCCTGACCGGCGAACGCCGCGTCGCCATGTAACAGGACAGGAATAATCGAGTCGAGATAGTCATCGTTGGGATTGTTAGGGCTGTCCAGTCGGGCCTCCTGCTTCGCCCGCACCATTCCCTCCACAACCGGATTGACCGCTTCGAGATGGCTCGGGTTCGAGGAAAGGGTAATTTGAATCTCCTTTCCACTGGGTGATACATGAGTTCCGGTC
>CALBJU010000433.1 GCA_937893205.1 uncultured Bacteroidota bacterium | reverse complement strand
ATCGGTATTAAGTTGGAGGAGGGGGAGCTTCTGGTTTCCCGTCCGACCGAACAGAAACGTCACCGCGCCATGCACGGCTTATACCGTTCATTGCTCGGAAACATGGTGACCGGGGTCACTGAAGGCTACAAAAAAGAGCTGGAAGTGATCGGCGTTGGGTATCGTGCGCTGCTTCAGAACGGTGTTCTGGAGTTGGCTCTCGGATATTCCCACCCGATTTACTTCGTGCCACCGGAAGGCGTTGACATCACGGTAGACACCAAGCGCGGAAAGAATACGTTCATCCTCATCGAGGGCGTAGACAAGCAAATGGTGGGTCAGGTTGCCGCAAAAATACGTTCATTGCGTCCGCCAGAGCCTTACAAGGGCAAAGGTGTACGCTATTCGGACGAATACGTCCGTCGCAAAGCAGGTAAAACTGCTGCGCGCTAACGCTCATTTTGAGTTTTAAGCATGACCGGAGGGTCGGAAATCTTCCGGATACGAACAGGAATCATGGCAAAGACAAAGCAAGACATTCGAAAAAGGGTAAAGCGGGGTATTCGAAAGAAGATCTCGGGAACGAGCGCACGTCCTCGTTTGACCGTATTCCGGTCCAACAAGAACATTTCTGCTCAACTGATAGACGATCTTTCCGGCAATACGCTGGCATCGGCGTCAAGTTTGCAGAAAGGTGTCTCGGGAAAGAATCCCATTGACGTCGGAAAAGCCGTGGGTGTCAAATTGGCGGAAGCCGCTAAGGCTGAAGGCATTTCGACAGCGGTATTTGATCGCAACGGATACAAGTACCACGGAAGAGTTCAGGCAGTTGCTGAGGGTGCTCGCGAGGGCGGCCTCAAGTTTTAAGCTGCTCAGCCAGTATTTAATACAGAAAAACGAATTATGGCCAAAGGAAGAAATCGTCAGCAGCGTGATCGCACGAGCGACTCCCAGACTGAATGGGTTGAACGTCTCGTATCGGTAAAACGCGTCGCCAAAGTTGTAAAAGGTGGTCGCCGTTTCTCATTCAACGCAGTTGTTGTGGTTGGAGATGGAAAGGGCAGTGTCGGCACCGGGCTTGGCAAGGCAAATGAAGTCGCGAGCGCAATCTCCAAGGGCACCGAGGATGCGAAAAAGAACATCGTACGCGTGCCTTTGAGCAAGGGAACGGTTCCCCATCCGGTGATTGGAAAGCAGGACGCCGGCCGCGTGCTGCTCAAGCCAGCATCTGAAGGAACCGGTGTAATCGCAGGCGGCGGGGTACGTGCGGTACTAGAATGCGCTGGATACACTGACATCCTATCAAAATCTCTGGGTTCGAGTAACCCTCACAACCAGGTCGGAGCCACGATGAATGCGCTTCAGAATCTGGAGGACCCGTTGACGGTGGCGAAAAGAAGAGGCATTCCTCTCAAGCGCGTTTTCGAAGGTTAAATCTTAAAAGCATCCCACGACGATGGCTAAGCTGAAAATAACACAGGTAAGGAGCGCGATAAGGCGTACGGCAAGACAGAAAAATATTGTCGCTGCGCTGGGATTGCGTCGACTCCATCACACGGTGGAACACGATGACACTCCGCAAATCCGCGGAATGTTGCTAAAAGTGCACCACCTGATTAAGGTAGAAGAAATCTAGGTCTCTGAGCGTATGTCACGCCCAATGACTTGGAAACAAGACATTACACTGAACAAGCGAGTCTCGTCATAAACGGGGCGATATAGCAATACAATGGATCTGAGTAATCTTAAGCCCGCTGCAGGGTCTACAAAATCGCGCAAGCGAATTGGTCGTGGTGAGGGGTCCGGTCGCGGTGCTCACTCTGCCACCAAAGGAAACAAGGGACAGAAATCACGCTCTGGGGCAAAAATCCCCGTGTGGTTCGAAGGCGGGCAGATGCCGCTCCAACGTCGAATCCCAAAATTTGGATTCACGAACCCGTTCCGCAAAGAGTATCACGCAATCAATCTTTCGCGACTGGCTGAGTTGGTTGCCGCCGGCTCTGTTGATGGTAAAACGGAGATCAATCCCGAAGTACTGAGAGGAGTTGGCCTGGTGGGCAAGAAAGAGATGGTGAAAATTCTGGGAGGCGGAGAAGTTGACACCGCTCTCACGGTATTGGCTCACGCTTTCAGCGCATCGGCGAAGCAGAAAATTGAAGCCGCCGGTGGAACGGCGACTGTCATCTGAGACACTCCAAAACGAAGACTCCGCACCACAACCACCCAGCCCCGTAAGGGATTAATAGACAGAAGTTATGGCTGGATTTACCGAAAGTTTCCGCAACATCTGGAAGATCGAGGAATTGCGCCGCCGCATCCTGTATACGATCGGTCTCCTGATTATTTACCGACTGGGGGCGTTTGTGACGCTTCCCGGCGTCGATGCGAGCATTCTTGCAGACGTCAATGCCAATGCGGCGTCAAATAACCTGCTCGGACTTCTGGACCTCTTCGTTGGAGGGGCGTTCAGCGCTGCCGGTATTTTTGCGCTCGGTATCATGCCCTATATCACGGCATCGATCGTTATCCAGTTGATGGGAGCCGTTGTACCCTATTTCCAGAAATTGCAGCGTGAGGGCGAGGATGGTCGCAGAAAGATCACACAGCTCACCCGCTACGGAACGATTCTGGTTACATCGCTCCAGAGTATTGGCTTTGCGATAAACCTTCAATACGGTGCGACGGCGCAGGCTATTGTAATCGGAGACACGTTTTTCATGATCTCCACGGTGATCGTGTTGACCTCTGGAACCATGTTTGTCATGTGGTTAGGAGAGCGCATCACGGAAAATGGAATCGGAAACGGTATTTCGCTGATCATCATGATCGGTATTGTCGCATTCCTGCCAACATCACTTCTGAATGAGCTCGAGTTGGCCAACAACGCGTTCATCTTCATTGCAGAAATCGGGATCCTGGCTCTGGTTATTGCCTCCGTTGTACTGCTCACCCAGGGTACACGGCGCATTCCAGTTCAATATGCGAAACGCGTGGTAGGCCGGAAGGTGTTTGGTGGATCGACCCAGTATCTGCCCCTGAAGATCAATGCAGCTGGCGTTATGCCGATCATCTTCGCGCAGTCGATCATGTTCGTGCCCGCGACTTTTGCCTCCTTGTTTCCGGAGAGCGCGTTCATGCAGCAGATGGGAGTGTTCTTTACGGATATCTCTTCCTGGGGGTATTCGACCATATTCTTCATCATCTGTGTGTTCTTTACGTACTTCTACACGGCGATCGCGGTCAATCCAAAAGAGATGGCCGACACGATGAAACGACAGGGTGGCTTCGTTCCAGGTATCCGTCCAGGAAAACACACCAGCGAGTTCATCGATAATATTTTGACCCGAATTACGCTTCCAGGCTCGATTTTTCTTGGACTTGTGGCCATCCTTCCAGCGTTCGCCATATCGTTCGGTGTGACCTACGGATTCGCGCAGTTCTTTGGTGGAACGAGCCTGCTGATTCTGGTGGGTGTTACGCTCGATACTCTGCAGCAGGTTGAAAGCCACCTGCTGATGCGTCATTACGACGGTTTCATGAAAACCGGCCGCGGACGCGCTCGACGTTAGATCGAAGAACGGTTATGATTCACCTCAAAAGCGAAAGAGAGATAGAGCGTCTGCGTGCGTCGGCTGATTTGGTCGGCCGTACACTGGGCGCTGTAGCATCTCACGTTGCACCTGGTGTGACGACGGCTGAGCTGGATCTGATCGCCGAGACGTTTATCAGGGATCACCAGGCCGAGCCGGCCTTCAAGGGCTACAAAGTTGGAGACGAAGTTTTTCCTGCGACTCTTTGCACCTCGATTGATGATGAGGTCGTGCACGGCATTCCGAATGATGAGCCTCTTCAGGAAGGCAGCATCCTATCTGTCGATTGCGGTGTTCTGCTCGATGGCTATTACGGTGACAGTGCGTACACATTCGCAGTTGGCACTCTGTCGAAAGAGAATCGCGTGCTGATGACGACGACCTACGAGGCGCTCATGCTTGGTATCGGCCAGGCGACGACTGGACAGCGCATCGGTGACATCGGTGATGCGATTCAGCGTCATTGCGAAGGCCGCGGATTCGGCGTGGTCAAAGACCTCGTGGGACACGGGATCGGTTGCGACCTGCACGAGGATCCGCAGATACCAAATTATGGCCGCGCTGGAAGCGGCAGAAAATTGAAGACCGGCTTGACCATTTGTATCGAACCCATGATCAACCGGGGATCGGCTGGTGTTCGAACCGAGGGAGATGGTTGGACAGTCAAGACGGCAGATTCGCTTTCGTCCGCACACTACGAGCATACAGTCGTGGTAAGACCGGACGAATCCGAAATCCTGACGACGTTTCGATACATTGAGGAAGTCCTCAAAGAACTACCCTATAAACCTATTGCTGAAGTAGTATATGGCTAAGCAAAAACCTATTGAGCAGGATGGAGAAGTTGTTGATGCTCTCCCGAATGCACAGTTTCGCGTTCGCCTGGAAAACGGACATGAAATCCTTGGATTACTCTCAGGCAAGATGAGGATGTACTTCATCAAGATTCTGCCTGGTGACCGCGTAAAGATAGAACTGTCTCCCTACGATCTTTCGAAGGGACGAATAGTGTATCGCTACAAGTAAGCTTCACGCTTACGTCACGAACCACAAGTGATTCGCTGCGTAAGACATCGGCTATAACCAAAAATGGTCCACCGCTCCCCAGGCGGTTGGCAAAAACAGACACCAATTGACATGAAAGTTCGTGCCAGTGTCAAAAAACGCAGTTCAGACGATAAGATTGTTCGTCGCAAAGGCCGCGTTTACGTGATTAACAAAAAGAACCCAAAACACAAACAGCGTCAGGGATAGGGATACTTCCCGATCCTGCCGCATTTAGCTGCTTAGATCATGCCACGAATCTCCGGAATTGATTTACAGACCAAGAAGCGAGGAGAAATCGCTTTGACTGCCATTTTCGGCATCGGTCGCGCTCGTGCAATCGAGATATTGACCAAACTGGAAATCGATCCCAATGAACGCCCCGAAAACTGGACTGACGACCAAACTCGTTCCATCAGAAAGCTGATTGAAGATGAGTATCAGGTAGAAGGTCAGTTACGGACTGAAGTTCAGCTTAATATCAAACGACTGATGGATATCGGTTGTTATCGGGGTCTTCGCCATCGTCGTGGTCTGCCAGTGCGTGGACAACGCACACAGACCAACGCGCGCACCCGCAAGGGTAAGAAGAAGACGGTTGCCGGCAAGAAGATGGCACCTAAGAAGTAAGACCTAAAAATTTTGTTCATCTTCTGTCGCATGACAGGAGCCTTTTAATCATCCCAATTAACAATGGCAAAGAGACAACGGGGAAGCGGTCGCTCGAAAAGAAAGAGTGTAGTTGTTGAGTCGAACGGACAGGCTCACATCAAGGCTACCTTCAATAACGTGCAAGTGACGCTTACCGATCAGTACGGGAATACGATTGCGTGGGCCAGTTCTGGAAAGATGGGTTTCAAAGGCAGCCGTAAGAATACACCTTACGCTGCACAGATAGCCGCTTCGGCTGCTGGAAAGGAAGCACATGATCTGGGACTTCGTCGCGTGGAAGTATTCGTAAAAGGTCCCGGTTCTGGTCGTGAGTCTGCTATTCGTGCGCTTTCAAACTGCGGTTTGGAAATTGCCACGATTCGTGACGTCACTCCTGTTCCCCACAATGGCTGCCGGCCCCCGAAACGCCGTCGCGTCTGACGCGAATGGTGGAAATTGGCTTTACGCCGATTTCCAATGGGACTAAGCCCGGCTACGGGATGCGGAAAAGCGCCCGTACGTTTGTAACACACCAAACGAGAGGAAATAATAATGGCCCGTTATAGAGGCCCAAGACAAAAGATCGCGCGCCGATTTAAGGAGCCGATCTTCGGCCCGAGCAAGGCGCTCGAGAGAAAACCACATCCCCCGGGGCAGCACGGCAGAGGACGCCGCTCGAAAGAGAGCGAGTATGCCGTTCAGCTCAAGGAGAAGCAGAAAGCCAAATACACGTACGGTGTTCTTGAGCGTCAATTCAAGAACCTGTTTACGAAAGCTGCCCGCAAAAAGGGAGTTACCGGCGAAAATCTTCTCAAGTTCTTGGAAGCTCGTCTAGACAACACTGTATTCCGACTTGGTTTTGCCCGAACGCGCCGTCAGGCCCGTCAGTTGGTAAACCACGGACACGTGATGGTCAACGGACGTGTGCTGGACATTCCTTCAGCACAATTGCGGTCAGGAGATCTCATAGCCATGCGTCCGAAGAGCAAGTCTCTTCTTATCGTGAGCGAGGCAATGGATCGAGCACGCAAGAATTTTCCATGGCTTGAGCTTGACCGTAGCCTCCTGCAGGGCAAGTTTTTAGACTATCCCAATCGCGAAGATATTCCGGAGAATATCAGGGAGCAGCTCATCGTAGAGCTTTACTCCAAGTAATAATCCGAAAGATCCAGACCCGCGTTTTTTCCGAGATCAACTTCGGAGAAATTCGCTTTTTGATCACCTTGTTTAGATCAAGCTGATATGAGTACCACAACGATTCA
>CALBJU010000432.1 GCA_937893205.1 uncultured Bacteroidota bacterium | reverse complement strand
ACGGCGCTGAGATCTTGAAGGAGCTTGGCCGCGAATCCTTTGATCTCCGGTACGCCACTGCCCTTAGCGATCCCGATCCATTCTTTTATGTTTTCGTCTCCCTGACGACGGATAATACCGGCGAACCACTCGAAAAGTTGTATGGTTTTGTCTATCTGCGGATGTAACTTTATGAGTTCATTGATCGTTGTTTGCTGACTGTCACTTCTGTCCTCAGGGCGTCTCAGCACGAGCGTCGCGGCTGATCGAGGCGTCAGCATTACAACCGGTGCGCGCACTTGTGCTCTGTCTACGGTCAGCTTGCGAACATAGGCCACGTATCGCCTGACCGTCCTGTACTTCCCTTCATACCCCAGCGTGGTGATCTCACGCCACAGGCCCGTCGAGTTCCAATAGCCCTGTCTGCAACGTTCCAATATGTATTGCTCGTAGGGTGCCAAGATGGTCGATGTGCGTTTGTGGTATCCACGCTCGGGCGGAGTCTGTGATCTGAGATATTTGCTGATCATCTGTCGGCTCAAGTTCAACGCCCTTCCAATTGCAGCGTTGCTCGTACCTGTTTCTGCCATAGAGTGGATCTTCTCACTGATCTCGGCAGTCTTCATCCTCGTCCGCTCTCGCATTGCCTCTCGATCAGGTCGAGGAGGTGAAAGCATCCTTGGAGAATCGGGCGCAGGGACTTCAGACACAAGCCTCACGTGACGCTTAAACACCTTCTCTACGACAGCTGTCAAGTTCTTGATCAGATGGAACCGGTCGGCTACCTGGACAGCATCTGGCGCTCCGCGACGTGCTCCTTCTCGGTACTCACCTCCGCGGTCTCTGCTGATGATTCCTACTCCTGGATGGTTGACAAGCCAGTCTGCGAAGCTTACAGGAGACCTGTCCGGAAGCAGATCAATTACACGACGCCTTTCAAGATCCACCAGTATCGTTCCATACCTGAGGCCTCTTCTCCATGCCCAGTCATCCACTCCCAATACGATCACAGGGAAGAGCTGTGGCTCTGGAGCGCTCCGGATGTATCGAAGTAGAGTGTCTGGACTGATGGGAAATCCCAACTGCACTGCCAGTCTTGATCCAGCTTCTCCTCCGAGAGAGAAGGCTATGTTCTCTAGAGACCGCCTCTGTCGATTGGTCCTTCGACCGTATTCGCTGGCAACGCCATGTAGTCGCTCTGCGAACACCTTGCGAGGACACTCCCGGTTCGCGCAGTAGAACCGACGAACACTCACACGAAAGCAGACGGGAAGCCCCGCCCAAGGTAAATCTGCCAGGCTACGGATGTACTTGCTGTGAACCTGACGCGAACGTTGTCTGCATATGGGACAACGTGCTGTCAGTGAGTTGCTGCGGGCGTGGATGGTAATGCTGTCGATTTCCAGGCTCAGACCGGTGACGCTGAGGCCATTTGGGATCAGGGCGGCCAGAAGGTCCATGGCAGGGGCTCGACTCTCATCAATCTACCTCTGATCGTAACTCACCTCAACCAAACCCATCCACCGAGATTGCGGGAGAGCCATATTCCATGATGGCCCATATTCATGCCATTGTCCGCCGTGAATACAACGAGGGTGTTTTCTCGCAGACCGTTGGATTCCAGCCAATCCAGCAATCTCCCAATATTCCGATCCATCTCAGTCACGGCGGCAAAATAACCGCTGAGTGCAGACCGCCTAGTTTCCGAATTGTCTCCAACCGTCGCAGCCTGTAAATCTTTTTTCAGTTGATTGGGGTGGATTTCTTCCTCGGGCAACGAATCGAACGCACAGTTTTGATAGTAGTCGTCAAACACGTCCGCAGGATGATTTTCACGATTCCACGGCGCGTGCGGGGCGGTGTAGTGGACGTTCAGAGAGAACGGAGACTCGGTGTCCAACTGCTCCG
>CALBJU010000431.1 GCA_937893205.1 uncultured Bacteroidota bacterium | reverse complement strand
TCTCATAACTATCCATGGAAGTACCATCTCTACAGGGTCTGGGAGTTGAACACGGCGTCCTCACCAAAGAAAAGCGACAGAAGAAAAAAGGTGACGACAAGTCTTTGAAGATCGGCGTTCCAAAGGAAGCATCTGAGGAAGAGCGCCGGGTTTCGATCTCTCCCACCGGAGTGGCAACTATCGTCGCCACTGGGCATGATGTTTACGTGGGAGAAGGAGCCGGCGATGCGTCGAATTTCACAGATCTGGAGTACACCGAAGCGGGCGCCATCATCGCAAAGTCCGCGTCTGAACTCTACAGCGCCAGTGACCTGATCGTGAAAGTGGGCCCGCCGGTCGAGGAAGAGATCGCGCTGATGCACGAAAAGCAAGTGCTGATATCTGCGCTTCATCTTGGAAATACATCTCCTGACTCACTGAATCGACTCATCGATCTGGGTGCTACCGCGATTGGCTTCGAGTTCATCCGCGATTCGGATGGGAGCCTGCCGATCGTGCGCATGATGCACGAAATAATGGGCTCGATGGCTATCCAAATTGCTGCCCGTTACCTGGAGAGTGGCGAAGGCGGAAAAGGGGTGATGCTGGGTGGAATTTCGGGAGTTCCTCCGTCGAACGTTGTGATACTTGGGGCTGGAATGGTTGGAGAGTGGGCCGCGCGGGCGGCTCTGGGCTTTGGCGCACACGTCATTGTTCTCGACAATGACCTGGGGGCCCTTCGATCCCTTGAGCATTATCTGGGGCGCGGCATAACCACCGCGATGGCCACCCAGCAGTACATTTCTCAGGCCCTTCTGACCGCCGATGTTGTGGTGGGAGCAATGATGACCGCGGGTCAACGCGCGCCTGTTGTCGTGACCGAGGATATGGTGGCATCGATGCGGGATGGCTCGGTAATCGTGGACACGGTAATCGATCAGGGCGGCTGCATTGAAACCAGCAAGCCCACAACCCACTCGAATCCAACATTCCGTCGTCACGGCGTCATTCATTACGGCGTACCAAATATGCCCTCAAACGCCGCTCGAACGGCCACCTATGCGCTGACCAATGTGCTGGTGCCCTACGTCATCAAGATTGGCGATGCGGCTTCGATAAACGACGCGTTGTGGACGCACGTTGGTCTGCGAAATGGGACGTATGTCTATCGCAAACACCTGACCAAGAAAAGCCTGGCGTCCATGTTCGGCATTTCCCATCGCGATATCGAATTGCTGATCGCCTCAGGAATCTAGGATTGGGGACTCAAATGGGAGCTTCCCGACGATTATTATTGTTATCCACTTCTCGAACTTCGGGTACGTCCTACCTCGAACATGCGTCCGAGCAGATCGACTGGCTGCTTCCCGAGAAGGGAACGCGCATCGCTTTTGTGCCTTTCGCAGCAGTACGGTTCTCCTATGACGACTACGAAGCGATGGTCGTCGGGGGATTTTCAGATCACGAAGTCGTGTCTGTTCACCGCTTTGACGATCCCGTTTCGGTAATACTGGACGCAGAGGCGATCGCGGTGGGCGGAGGCAATACGTTCAAGCTGGTTCATGACTTGCATCATTTCGGATTGATGGACGCCATTCGAGCGCGCGCACTGAGTGGCATACCGTTCGTGGGATGGAGCGCCGGGGCGAACGTTTCATCACCAAGGCTCTGCACCACGAATGACATGCCGATCATGGAGCCCGCCTCGTTCAAAACGCTCGGGCTGATTCGTGCACAGATCAATCCGCATTATCTGGATGCGCACCCGGAAGGGCACATGGGTGAAACGAGAGAGGAAAGAATCCTCGAATTCACCATCATGAACCCACAATCGCCGGTAATTGGTCTTCGTGAAGGTGCCATGCTGAAGGTTGATGGACCCGTCATGACGCTGGAGGGTAGAACCGGCGCTCGATTGTTTCACGGAGAATCCGATCCCCAGGAAATTGATCCTGGCTCAGATGTGTCGTTTCTTCTGTGACCCCGTCCGGAAGTGTTCAGGGCAAATATCATCTTTTTAGAGTGAGGTCCCCTCATGGAAAAGAAGTTATCCCTTGAAGCCGTCAGGATTCTGGGAGTGCTCATCGAAAAAGAGCTCAGTACTCCGGACTATTATCCGATGACCGTCAACGCGCTGGTCAACGGTTGCAATCAGAAATCCAACCGTTTCCCCGTCGTTGAATACGGTGAGATTACGGTAATACGGGCCCTCGACGAACTGTACACTGAGCGGCTTTCCGGTCACGCGTCTGTGGCGGGCGGTCGCGCAGAAAAGTACCGCCATGCCGCCGCTCAGCACTGGAGCCTCGACGTGCCGAGCCTCGCGGTTCTAGCCAGTTTGACTCTTCGAGGCGCGCAAACCGTGGGTGAACTGCGGACCCATACGACCCGCATGGCATCGTTTCAGAGCATGGAAGAGGTCGCAGACGTTCTGCAGGCCCTCTCCAATCGGGAAGAACCACTGGTTGTGCAGGTTGGGAGGCGAGCCGGCCAGAAAGGCGTTCGATTTGCTCATTTGTTGTCCGGCGAGCCGATTCAGGATGAAGAGGCCACGGGCCCCCCTTCCCCTACAGAATCAACGGCGGACCTCGATGAACTGAGGGAGCGCCTCACTCGACTGGAGGCCGAATTCGAGGCATTCCGAAAGCAGTTCGAATAGATCGATTTTATATCAGATTTGACATGACAGTAACGCACAAAGATATCCATGCTCCTCACGGGACCGAGCTCTCGTGTAAAGGGTGGCACCAGGAAGCCGCCATGCGCATGCTGATGAACAACCTCGATCCGGCGGTGGCGGAGCACCCGCAAGATCTGATTGTGTACGGCGGTGGCGGAAAGGCGGCCCGCAATTGGGAGTGCTACCACCGCATCATCGAGACCCTTAAACGCCTTGAAAATGATGAGACACTTCTTGTGCAGTCCGGGAAACCGGTCGGGGTCTTTCGCACGCATGAAGAAGCACCACGCGTTCTCATCGCCAATGCTCACCTCGTTCCCCGGTGGGGTACCTGGGACGAATTTCGCCGCTTGGATGCCCTTGGACTGACTATGTATGGCCAAATGACGGCCGGATCGTGGATATACATAGGGACTCAGGGCATTTTGCAGGGGACCTATGAAACTTTCGCCGAGTGTGCAAACCAGCATTTTGGTGGTACGATGGCCGGACGCCTTGTAATAACAGCGGGCCTTGGAGGCATGGGTGGGGCCCAGCCGCTGGCCGCCACCATGAATGGCGGAGCCTGCCTGTGCGTCGAGATCGATCCAGAAAGCATCCGGCGCCGAGTAGATTCTGGCTACTGTGATGAGATGTCTGAGAACCTCGATGAGGCGCTGGACAAGCTTAGCCAGGCTACCAATCGCAACGAAGCTCTTTCGATCGGCCTCCTGGGAAATATCGCAGAGATCCTCCCCGAATTGGTTCGCCGGGGCATTGTCCCGGATGTTGTGACGGATCAGACTTCTGCGCACGATCTTGAGTTGGGCTACATACCGATCGGACACACAGTCGAGTCAGCTGCTGTTTTCAGGGAATCAGACCCCGATGGCTACCAGTCTGCCGTGCTGGATGCCATGCAGGAGCATGTTCAGGCGATGCTCGACATGAAAGCTGCCGGCGCGATCACGTTTGACTATGGCAACAATCTTCGAGGGC
>CALBJU010000430.1 GCA_937893205.1 uncultured Bacteroidota bacterium | reverse complement strand
GCGACCACCGAGATCTACACTCTTTCCCTACACGACGCTCTTCCGATCTCGAAAGTCCGAAATTCAGCACTTGCAATCCTGGAAAACGCTTCTCAAGCACGTCTCCATATCTTTGGCTGTTGTTTACACCATCACCTGCCGTGAACGAGTCTCCAAATAGTGCGATTCGATATGTATGAGGCGGTTTATCAGCCGTCACTTCGTGTTCGCATCGAAAACCCTTGCTATTGGTCTTTACGGTGTAACCGCCAGCTTCGTGGGGAATTCTGGCTCGCAGTTTTGGTATGAACGTGTAGCCGATGGTCGGGTGGTATTCGTGAATCTGTCTTGCCAAATCTCCCTCTTTTGATCAGATTATCGGGCTTCAGGCAGTCCTATGTGATGGCCCTGAAATTTCCAGCAATGACGTTTTCATATAACGTAAACATCTTTTCGGCAATTCTCTCCCACGTATAGTTAGACCGAACAAGCCGACGGGCATTTTCGCTCATCTCTCTCCGGAGATCAGCGGAATCCAGTAGGCTCATGAGAGCACTGGCGGTTTCTGAATCGTTGGGTCTGACAACGAATCCAGCCCTTGAATCGCCAACTTCTGGAAAATTGCATTCGTCGGTGATTACGAGGGGCAATCCAGCCGAAAGTGCTTCCAAGAGGGCCACTGAGAACCCCTCGGAGTAAGATGTTAACGTGAAAATATCAGCTGCGCTCAGAGCTTCCAGTTTCTGCTCGCCGGTCAACATGCCTGGAAATACTGCCTTTTCCAATGCGCCATGTGATTTGAGGATTGTCTTGACTTCGGTTAGGGTGTTGTCTTCATCGGGGCCGGCCACTACGAGCCGTACATCGTCTCGCGTACGGACCAGATTTCCGAATGCCTGCGCCAGTATGTCGAGACCTTTTTTTTGCTGAATTCTGCCCAAAAATAGCACAATCAGCCTGTTTTCTAACTCAGGATACCGGCTAACGAACTGAGAGCGGTCAGGCAGGTTTTCGAATTCTTCGGTGTGGATACCATTGGGTATCATCGCGACCGGAGTTTCGATTTCCAGTTGTCGAATTCTGTTCGATTCCGCTTGAGTTATCGCATGCAGAGCGGCTGATTTTTGGAGGATACCTTGCTGGATAGCCGTCATGTATATCTGTTTTTTTAGCCGCTTTTGTTGGAGGTTCCACTCGTTGAGTTCTCCGTGGATCGTGACGATATAAGGAACGTTCCGAGAGCGGGCGATTTTCGAAGCGATGTATCCCGGATAGTGCCATAATTCCTGGATGTGCACCAGATCAAAATCAGGAATTTTCCGAGCCAATGTCTTCTTGAGACCCGGGGTGTGGGCGGTCCAAAGGCGAGCTATAGGGCCGGTTTCAAATAGATGGATTGGGATGTCGTTGGTGACAGTTTCAGGGTTACCGACTCTCCGACCCTGAGCGGAAATTATTTCGCTGGATACACCTATGACTTCGAGGGCACCGGCCAACTCATTGACCACTTTGACCGGCCCCCCCCATTCAGGAGCGAGACTCGGAACCACCTGAAGAACTTTCATGGCCTCAGGTCAGTTCCAACCACTCCAGAATCTGCGACGCTCTGGCAGTGATGTTGGATTTTTGAGATTTTGCCAAGGCAGCCTTGCTCATTTTGTCACGAAGTTGCGGATCGTCGGCTAATTTTACGATCTCCGTTCTCAGTTGATCGATGTCCATTGGGTCAATCAGCGTGGAGTAGGAGGAATCGAGAAATTCTCGATTGGATGCGATGTCAGAGGAAACGATGGGCAAACCGCAAGCGGCAGCCTCTC